>CAZLDP010000309.1:0-4083 GCA_964558145.1 uncultured Prolixibacteraceae bacterium
AGGGGGTTCGGGATTTCCCGATTTTATCCTCTTTACGACCCAGATGGTCAGAGATGGGGTTCCCGGCATCCTGAAGGCCGGCTTCTACAATAACCAATGGCAACTGGAGGATGAAGCCATGTTGCCGAAACCATAACAAACTGTAAACCGATCATGATTTTCCCGAATCAGAAACTGGCGTTGGCTGCTACCCTTTCCGGAGTTGCGGCATTTCAGGCCGGAGCTCACCCTGTAGAGAGCCCGAAAATTAAATCACCCAATATCATCCTCATTTTCACCGATGATTTGGGATACGGCGACTTAAGCTGTTACGGGGCTCTGCAACATCTCACCCCCAATCTCGACCGGATGGCAGCCGAAGGCATACGGTTCACCTCCTTTCTGGCTGCCCAGGCAGTTTGCAGCGCTTCCCGTGCCGGAATTATGACTGGCTGTTATCCAAACAGGGTTGGAATTTCGGGTGCACTTTCCCCCAACTCCAAAATTGGCCTTGATCCTTCGGAAGAGACCCTTGCCGAGCTTCTGAAAAAAAAGAATTACCGGACTGCGGCCATCGGCAAGTGGCATCTGGGGGATGACATCCGGAATAAGCCCGGCAATAACCGCCGGATTCCGAAACCCATTCCCTGAATCATTAGGATCGGGTATTATTCCCGGAAGTTGTCAAGATGACATCAGGGGATACCAAACAGATTATTTGAGGGTGATCTGCGACCGGAAACATCCGGTTTGGCTCAATCACGGTGAACACAACGGCGGAATTTATAACATGCCTGTTGGAATATTAAATAACATGATTTCGTCATAAAATTTCAGATTTAAAGGTTTAATCTTTTCCCTTTCGCCTTCAGTCAGCATGTTGTAATATTTTTAACTCGCTGAAAAATAATTTGTTAAAATCATCAATTAGACAGAAAATTTCGATAAATTTGTTTGTATGGTTTTTCATGGATTCTACCTTTTAGATTATTAGCATAACTGATTTAGGAAGAATTCTTTTATCATATATCTGAATATCAAATAATTATTAAGAATACCAAAATTAAAACACTGATAATTAATGCGTTAAACCAAATTATTAAATCGAACTCTTGATATTTAACCAAGTTTACGAATTATGAAACCTGTTTTATCTGAAAACGATCGAATTCAACTAGGCCAACGCATAGCAGAAGTGGAAAAGATTACAAAAACCCAGGTCGTGCTTGGGACGGTAAAACGCTGTGATGTTTACGCTGAAGTACCATGGAAAGCTTTTGCTTTAGGCACATCCGTCGCTGGATTGCTGGTATTTTCATTTGATTTATTCTTGTTTAGCTGGATTTCACATACAACCATACTGATTTCAGTAGCGGCCATACTGTCTGCCGGTTTGATCATTATTTTTCTGACTCTCTTGTTCCCGAGATTTGCCAGGCTTTTCATATCTGGTTACCGGTTGGAAACGGAGACACAACAGTATGCGGAATCGCTTTTTCTTTCACACGAGCTTTTTTCAACAGAAAGACGCTCAGGTATTCTACTGCTAATTTGTCTATTCGAGCGGAGGGTCGTAATCCTGCCGGACAAGGGACTCAGCTCAAGAGTGTCCCAAGAAGCGTTGAAGCGTATCATTAAACTAACGACTCAATCGCTTGCACATAACAACGATGTCCGACACGCGATGGAAATCGCGCTGAATGAGTTCATCAGAATTATTGAACCTTTATCTCCAGACGAAACAGTCAAAGATGAATTATCAAACGAAATTATGGAGGAAGCAGGAGTATGAAAAATAGATCAATATCCATCATACTGTGTTTAGTGTTCCTGTCTGTTTCCATCTCACGCGCTGCAGATATACCCTTTCTTACAGGGCGTGTTACAGACAATGCACAAATCCTTGATGAAGAAACACGGGAAACACTGACTGAATGCCTAAAATTACACGAAGACCGCACGACAAACCAAGTTGTTATCCTCACAATCCCCACACTTGATGGAGAAAGTATTGAGGATTATGCTTTCAAGGTTTTCCAGGAGTGGAAACTTGGTCAGGAAAACAAAGATAATGGCATTCTGATCGTCGTCGCACCCAATGATAGGTGTATGCGGATTGAAGTTGGTTATGGTCTTGAAGCCACCTTGACTGATTTGACCGCCAACAGGATTATTCAAAACATTATGACGCCAAAATTCAGAAACGAAGAATACAGCTCTGGAATTTTAGACGGCACCCAAGCCGTTATTCGTATTCTGGAAGGTGGAAATGCAACGGAAGTTGCCGGCACAGATGAAGGAGATGTTTCTTCCCTTGGTTTTTTAAATTCGGATATGGATGATCTGGGTTTAACAATTATTGAACGTATCCTTATTGGAGCTTTTATTTTTGGAATCTTAGGTGTATTCACCGTACTAGGAATTTTTACGCCTGCTTTTGGCTGGTTTATTTATTTTTTTCTGATACCATTCTGGGCTGTTTTTCCCATTATAGTATTAGGGGTCAAGGGAGCCGTTATTTGTCTGATTGCCTACCTGATCCTTTTCCCGGCAGTGAAATTGATATTAAGAAATTCTCGCTGGTATGAAAGGTTAAAAACTGATTTTTCAATCCCAGAGCTTGCTTCGGCAAGAAGTTTCACCTCATCGTCGGAAAGTTCTGGCGGATCCTGGAGCTCCAGTAGTAGTTTTTCCTCCGGGAGCGGAGGCTTCTCTGGTGGGGGGTGGTCCTCTGGAAGCAGAGGCTTCTCTGGTGGAGGAGGGTCCTCCGGGGGCGGAGGTGCTTCCGGGAGATGGTAAAGTCACCATCCTTTCTGCAGTCTTCTGCTAACCGATCGGTATATCTCATTGCCGTTCTCCACTCCGAGTGCCAAAACATGCGCTACCGTTCCCGGATGCATCGTCGCATTACGCCAGTTAAATTAAACCTCCGGGCTGTTAATAATAATTGAAGGCAATCTGTATATCTAAGGATAAAAATGGCAATTCCGACATCGAGAACAAAAGAAAAAGCAACAATAAGAATTGACACGGATAAGTGCACAGCTTGCGGACAATGTGTGGAGGTTTGTAAAGATTTCAACCTTTGCCTTGAAAATAATAAAGCGAGAGTCAGTGAGACCTCTGTATTTGGATGCATTGGCTGCGGGCATTGTATGGCCATTTGTCCGGCGGGTGCAATTGAGATATCCGGCAGGGAATTATCCAAAGACGATTTATTTGATTTGCCGCCTGAAAAGAGTGCTGCAAATTATGAGCAATTATTAGCCTTATTCCAAAGAAGAAGAAGTGTGAGGGAATTTCTTGATAAAGAAATAGAACCTGAAATCGCTGAAAAAATACTCGATGCTGCAAGAACTTCCCCGATGGGACTGCCCCCTTCTGATGTAAATGTCCTGATACTTGACAGCAAAGATAAAACAAGACAGTTTGCCGTTGATTTTTGCGAATATCTTAAGGGGACGAAATGGCTTGTTTCCAAATGGTTTTTAACGCTTATGAGACCATTTTGGGGTAAAGCGAACGATGAATTTTTTAAAGGTTTTGTGAAACCCGCTTTTGATGTTTTAATCAAAAACATGAATGCCGGAATCAATCTGGTTAACTATGATGCCCCTTTAGCCATGTATTTTTATGGCTCACCCTATACCGATCCGGCCGACCCGATTGTTGCGGCGACAATAGCAATGTGCGCTGCAGAATCTATGAGATTGGGAACTTGCATGATAGGCGTAGTACATCCTTTGATTCAAAATGGGAAAAAAGCAAAAATATTCAGGGAAAAGCATGGAATAAAGTATGCCAGCAGGGAAGGATTGTTTGTTATTTTTGGATACCCGGCTGTAAAATATAGAAAAGGAATCAAAAGAACGTTTGCCTCAAGCTCAAAGATGAATTAATACAAGAATGCGTGATATTCGGTGCACCGGTACTGTGCGGCCCGGCCTCGCCGGGGTCACTCTCCTGGCGTCACGGTTTTTCCACCGCAACTCCGTACCAACTGTACTTAATTTATTGAAAGAAACAGTTACTAAAATGGAGTTTAGTATGTCTGAGTGAAACAAAAACTTTACAAAAACTTAACACCTTTTCTATCCTGATTAC
>CAZLDP010000310.1:0-4073 GCA_964558145.1 uncultured Prolixibacteraceae bacterium
TGCTAATACCATGGTAATCCTATAAGCAGTAAAGAGTTACGTCTGACTTCTCCTCCACCATCAACAATAAAACTTCCAGAGTCATACAATTCGAATGACATTACCTCTTTTCTATCATATATAACCTTACCAGGTATTGATATTCCAACTACTAATGAATATGTTCCTGAATTCAATAATTCACCAGGTATATCTACAAAAGTAGTATAAACTCCTTTCTTTCTTTTGCCTAATTTTGTTCGGTCAATATCATAATCAGCTGTAGCAATAATAGATTCACCATAAGAAGAAAATATGTTAACCGAGATTACTACACCGGTTACATCTTCATTAACCTGGTAATTAATTAACACTCTAAAAGGTTTTAACATATCCAATGATGAAGTAATATTTTGCTGTAGATCCATTAGTTTTACACTTTTTATTTGAATTGATTTTTTGAGATCATCTTCAAACTCAACATATGCATCCGCTTTATATAGTGATGATAAATAATGATTTATTACTTCAGTAACTTCTCCTTTGAATATTATCTTTCCATCTGAAATGCATAACCCTCTATCACATAGCGCACTTACCGCCCCCATATTATGACTCACAAAAAGCACCGTCCTCCCCTCCCCCTTACTCACATCCTCCATCTTCCCAATTGCCTTCTTCTGAAACTCCGCATCCCCAACAGCAAGCACCTCGTCCACAACAAGAATCTCCGGCTCCAGGTGCGCCGCCACAGCAAAGGCAAGCCTAACATACATACCGCTTGAATACCGCTTAACCGGAGTGTCTATAAATTTCTCTATACCCGCGAAATCCACTATCTCATCGAACTTTTTATGTATCTCCTGTTTCGACATGCCGAGAATCGCCCCGTTTAAAAACACGTTCTCCCTACCCGTAAGCTCCGGATGAAAGCCCGTGCCCACCTCTAAAAGGCTCGCAATGCGGCCTTTCACCTTAACGCTACCTTTAGTCGGCGCGGTAACGCGGGAGAGAATCTTTAAAAGGGTGGATTTGCCGGCCCCGTTTTTACCAATAATGCCTATTCTGTCGCCCTGGTTCACCTCGAAGTCGATGTCCTTTAAGGCCCAGAAACGGTCCTCGCCGTCCATTTGCTCCTGGTTGTGCATACCAATAACGGAATTGGGGTCCTCCTTCCCCCTGAGGCGCGCCCACCAGCTCTGGATATCCTTATAGAGCATACCATGGTTGATAACGCCGAGGCGGTAGGCTTTGGAGAGGTTGGAGATTTGGATGATGGGCATGGGGGTTCCTCGAAAGATAGTCGAAAGTCACAAGTCGAAAGTGTTTAAGGCAGTCGAAAGTCTAAAGTCGCAAGTCGAAAGTGTTGTACGAGGGAACATATTGAGTTTCATGATACCGAAAGTCCGTCTTTTACTTTCAACTTTCATCTTTCATCTTTCAACTTTCAACTGTCTTTATGCCGCATTAAATACAATTATTTCAAACTTGACATGACGGTCTTTAACGCCATTAGCAATTAACTCGATTTTACCCATAGTTTCGTCGGAAAACCATTTTTCACCGCATAGAGAACAAATCTCCGCGGGTACGTCTTCAAGCAAAAGAATACCATCACCACTTTTAACGGTAAACACTGTTTTACCAGGATATACTGAACCTTTACACATAGGACATTGCGTCATATATTTATCCATGATTTTTTCTCCTCGTTTTATAATCATCTTCAAAATGACCCGTATCAGGCCTATATACGGTAATTATAATAGCATACTCGTCAATAAAGTTATAAGAGCAAACGACATGCAAAGGATTTTGTTCTACTTTATAGAAAACAAGATAGCTTGGAAAAGGTTTATCATTTAAACCTAAAACAAGCGATAACAGCATCTTTATCGCCGTTGATTCGAAGAAATACCTAATTTGATCTAAAAAAGAAATAAAACAGACCAATTCTTCGGGTTCGGCATAAAAATTTGGGATTCAAACGAAAAATTATTCAGCAATAGCATCTTTTAGATACACCTCGCCCGCTGTCGGACATGATTCACACTGCTTCACAAAAGCTATGTAAATGAAAAACGTATAAGTTTTAATTTGCGCCACAAATCAAAGATGGCAAAAATCCAGGAATTATAGTTTAAAAACCTGTAAACAATCCTCCTGCCGGTACAAAGAATCTGGCTTGGGATGTTAATTATTGTATTTTGAAACCGCTTAAATTCGCATGCGATAAGCTTCGAACTTTTTTTCTTGTCATTAAGCAAAAGCGCTATCCATGACTTCAAATTCCACGCAAGCATGCAGATCGTCATATAAGCCCAATTAGCCATGAATTCCGCCGCGGGCATCTTAAGCGCATGAACACCGTTGTCCAACTGCTCAATTTTGTTTTCATGATTACAACGGCCTCGAATCAGTTTCAACAAATCCACAGGCGAGACGTCTTTGATGTTTGTGATGTAGAAAAAATAGCGATACTCGTCAAAGAGCCGCGTTTGCCCTTCACTAACCGCCGATATTTGCTTGAGAACAATAACACGATATTCTTTTTTACATTTTGTGGGGCTATATGAAAACTCGGCACAGTATTCCTCTTTCTTCGTGAGCGAACGATACTCTCTCCTTACGACCGCCGCCTTCTTTACCCGCGGTTTCTTTTTTCTAGGCTTCCCTTTCCTTTCAACGCAGGGTTTTTCTACACGAACCCATTCGTTTTTTCGCAAATTATCGGCGATTTTTACCAAATTTTGGACAGCATCGTATCCAAATATGAAATGCGCACCGCGATCGTCCCATTCATCAAATTTTTTGGTAAGGCTAAATGCACTATCACCGCGAAGACATACCCGATTGAAAGACTTCAACGCAACGTCTATACCCTTGTCCATCCACTCCGCTGCCCCCTCCTGCGAAAGCGCATTTCCCGGACGATTAACAACAAAAAGGTGTGCTCCCGTTGTGGCCTCGGTCATTACAAGTGTTGAAAAACCCCAAACTCCGGTATATGCGATATCCATCTTCTCCTTGCATTCTCCGGTGGTTTCCTGTATCTTTCCGTCTATATCGAGTATTGCATAATCGCGATTTTTCTTCTTTAATGCCTTTTTCCACACGATTACGTTTGTATCGTTTATGATATCCATCAGGCTGTGTACATCTTTCTCCTGGAAACGCCGTAGGAAATCTCCCGCAGTTGTCGGATCAGGTATCCTTGTCGCTCCAAGCGCATTAAGATAGGGTTCGTTGTTCCGTAATAATTCAATGTCTTCGAGGTTTTTTCCTCCGCAGATGATATTATACGCAATATTTAACACGTGATCGGATTCATAATATGGTTTACGCCTTTGAAGCAATTGAAGTTGACTGTTTATCCTTTGCGGCAATTTTAAAGCGTTCACCAATTCATTTACTAATCCGATCCCTCCGCAATGAATCGCCGATATCTTTTCCGATATATCAAAGCTTGACATTCCCGTGTTCATCATCGGGCTGTTTGTTTCCTCGTGAATATTTTTGAGTCGTTTCGATATTTTGTTCTTGCGTTTTCGGATGGTTTCCTGCATTCTTTTGTTCACTTGAAATGCTCCCTGTTTTTGATTTTTTTGTTTTGTCTAAATTCAAAAAACCCTGAACGGGTGAGCATTTCAAGTCTTTTTATCTTTTCTCTAATATTTAAACGCTTGTTTTAGGATTAATTGTCGATGACAACCCCTCGATTCTTAAATACATAGAGGACATCCTCGAGTCGAGCGGCCACAGCGTCGTTAAATGCCCGGACGGCATGTCGGCCGTCCAGGCCGTGCATTCGGATTCTTTCGACCTCATTATATCGGATCTGGCCATGCCCGGCATGGACGGGTTCGAGCTCGTTTCCGAAATACGCGTGCTCTATCCGGACATACCCATCGTAATAATTACCGGGGTCGGTGGAGTCGACGAAGCGGTCACGGCGATAAAAAGGGGAGCGAACGATTTCGTTATAAAGCCCTTCCAGCCCCAGGAATTCAAGGTAAAGGTCGAGCGAAACCTCGAACATTACCACCTTAAAAAGGAGATAGAAAGGCTTAAGCGCGACCGCGCCGCTAGGGGAG
>CAZLDP010000311.1:0-4071 GCA_964558145.1 uncultured Prolixibacteraceae bacterium
AATTTCTGGAGGACAAATATATACTTTTATTTTCTTCCGGTAATACGAAAAGTGACTTTTTATCAGATATTTTCAGGTTTTCCGATATCGCCACCATCTTTTTGGTTTTGGGAGCTTCCATTGTAAAATCCTCCAGGATCACAATGTTGTTATTTTGTGCCTTATAGGCCAATGCCGACATGCGGGCCAACTGTTTCACCTTTTTGTTCAACTTGAAACCATAGTTGCGCGGACGAGGTCCGAATGCACGGCCTCCCCCCACGAAGACCGGGGAGGTAATCATCCCCGCCCGTGCGGTACCGGTACCCTTCTGACGTTTGATCTTCTTGGTGCTGCCGGCTACTTCCCCACGTTCCTTGCTCTTGTGCGTTCCCTGCCGCTGATTGGCCAAATACTGCTTCACATCAAGGTAGATGGCATGATCGTTGGGCTCTATTCCGAAAATCCCGTCGTTGAGCACGACCGTTCTTCCGGTCTCCGTTCCCTGAATAGTATAAACACTTAATTCCATTGTTTCCGTATTGAAATGTAAGACCCCTTTGCACCCGGAACAGATCCCTTGAGTACAATAATATTTTGCTCAGGAATGACTTTCAGCACCAGAAGGTTTTCGATCGTCATACTGTTGCCCCCCATGCGTCCGGCCATTCTGAGTCCCTTGAAAACCCTTGAAGGCCATGAAGAGCCGCCCAGCGATCCGGGTGCACGCAGCCGGTTGTGCTGACCGTGTGTTCTGTCGCCCACACCGCCGAAACCATGCCGTCTGACAACCCCCTGAAATCCTTTTCCTTTGGATATTCCTTCCACATCCACATATTCATTCTCGCTGAAGATTCCTACGTTGATCACATCTCCCAGTTCAAAACGCTCCCTGAAAGTGTCCTTAAACTCCACCACCTTGCGCTTGGGTGTTGTTCCGGCCTTTTTAAAATGCCCGAATTCCGCCTTGTTGGCACTCTTTTCCCGCTTGTCATCAAAGGCAAGCTGAAGCGCTTGGTAGCCGTCTTTCTCCATGGTCTTCACCTGTGAAACCACACAGGGACCGGCTTCAATCACAGTGCATGGGATATTTTTCCCCTCAACACTGAATACGGATGTCATTCCGATTTTTTTTCCAATAATTCCAGCCATTTTCGACTACTTTTTTTATTAAAATCACACTTTAATTTCAACCTCAACACCACTGGGCAATTCAAGCTTCATCAGTGCATCGATGGTCTTTGCCGTTGAACTGTAAATGTCAATCAAACGCTTGTAAGAGGAGAGCTGAAACTGTTCCCTCGACTTTTTATTTACAAAAGTCGAACGCAGCACGGTAAAAACTCTGCGGTGTGTCGGCAACGGAATCGGACCGCTGACGACTGCTCCGGTGGTCTTCACTGTCTTGACGATTTTCTCAGCAGACTTGTCCACAAGATTGTGATCGTACGATTGCAGTTTAATCCTGATTTTTTGACTCATAATGAGAAAATGATTAATTTTTTATTGTAATAAGTCTATTTTTCCGTTTATCTCAGTAAGAATTTTCTCTGCCAGGTTACGGGGGACTTCTTCGTAGTGGCTGAATTCCATCGACGAAGTAGCCCTGCCTGAAGAGAGTGTACGAAGGGTGGTTACATACCCGAACTGTTCAGCAAGCGGTACCATGGCATTGATCACCCTGGCGCCCGATTTGGATTCCATGCCGGTTACGTTACCCCTTCTGCGGTTGAGATCTCCAATGATGTCACCCATGTATTCATCAGGCGTGACGATTTCGAGTTTCATAAGGGGTTCCAGCAGTTTGGGTCCCGCCTTGGGGGCCGCGTTCCGGAAGGCCTGTTTGGCGCAGATCTCGAACGACAATTGGTCAGAGTCCACCGTGTGAAACGAACCATCGAGAAGTGTAACCTTCAGCCCATCGACAGGATAACCTGCAAGCGGGCCATTGACCAGAGATTCCCTGAAACCTTTTTCCACTGCCGGAATATACTCCTTGGGAATATTTCCTCCCTTGACCATATCCACGAACTGAAGTCCGGTGACTCCCTGATCGACGGGTTCGATACGTACCACGATATCTGCAAACTTTCCGCGTCCCCCGGTCTGCTTCTTGAAAACCTCCCTTAATTCTACCGGGCGCGTAAGCGCTTCCTTGTAAGCCACCTGAGGAGATCCCTGGTTACATTCCACATGGAATTCCCTCCTGAGCCGGTCCACGATAATCTCAAGGTGAAGTTCTCCCATCCCGTGAATAACCGTTTGCCCTGAATCGGGGTCGGTTTGTACAATAAATGTGGGATCCTCTTCCGAAAGCTTCGACAATCCGTTGGCCAGTTTGTCGATGTCATTCTGTGAGCGGGGTTCAATGGCAATTCCGATCACAGGCTCAGGGAAAACCATACTTTCAAGTTCAATCGGATGGTCGACAGCACAAATGGTATCCCCCGTGTGGATATCCTTGAGACCCACCGCAGCACAGATATCTCCTGCTCCGATGACCTCCTTCGGATTCTGTTTATTGGAATGCATCTGGTATAACCGGGAAATTCGCTCTTTTTTCCCCGTCCGGGAGTTTAATACCTGCTGACCAGCCTCAATTTTTCCGGAATAGACCCTGATGTAGCAAAGACGGCCCACAAAAGGATCGGTCGCAATTTTAAAGGCCAGACCTGTAAGGGGTTCGTCAACATCGGGCTTGCGGGAGACCTTTTCGTCCCTATACCCCGGCACATTTCCAACCACAGCGTCGATGTCGACCGGACTGGGCAAATAGGCGCAAACGGCATCCAACAAACGCTGGATTCCTTTGTTTTTAAAGGCAGAACCACACATCATGGGGATGATGCTCCCCGCAATAGTCGATTTGCGGATCACCTGGTGCAACTCCTCTTCTGTAATCGAATCGGGATGCTCAAAATAACGTTCCAACAATTTGTCGTCGTACTCTGCAGCCGACTCCACCAGTCTGGTTCTCCATTCCAAAGCCTGTTCCAGCATGTCCTCCGGAATGGCTTCCAAAAAAAACCTCGATCCGGAGTTTTCATCATCATGCCAATAGATGGCCTTCATGGCGATCAGGTCGATTACACCCCTGAAATGTTCTTCGGAACCGATGGGAATGACAACGGGAACAGGATTGGCCTTGAGTTTATTTCGGATATCGCTGTAAACACGGAAAAAATCGGCACCCTGCCTGTCCATCTTGTTGACAAAAGCGATCCGCGGAACTCCGTACTTCTCGGCCTGACGCCAAACAGTCTCCGACTGGGCTTCTACACTACCCACCGCACAGAAAAGGGCTACGGCACCATCGAGGACCCTGAGGGAACGTTCCACCTCTACGGTGAAATCGACATGCCCCGGAGTATCAATGATGTTGATCTTGAAGTTCTGATCCTGATATTTCCAGAAAGTAGTCGTTGCAGCAGATGTAATGGTAATCCCCCGCTCCTGCTCCTGCTCCATCCAGTCCATCGTGGCAGCGCCATTATGTACTTCGCCGAGCCGGTGAGTCAAACCCGTATAAAAGAGGATTCGCTCCGAAGTGGTAGTCTTACCCGCATCGATGTGAGCCATAATGCCTATATTTCTGGTATATCTCAGATCCTGAACAGCCATGCTTAAAATGAAATAAATCTTAATCTGTGAAAATTCACAAGCTCTTAAAATCTGAAATGAGCGAAAGCCCTGTTGGCTTCAGCCATTCGGTGGGTATCTTCTTTCTTCTTGTAAGCCCCTCCTTCCAGGTTGTAGGCTGCGATAATTTCCGACGACAGCTTGTCGGCCATCGATTTACCGGAACGTTTGCCGGCGTAGAGAATCAGGTTTTTGATACTGATGGCCACCTTGCGCTCGTTGCGGATTTCCATCGGAACCTGGAAGTTGGCCCCTCCCACCCTGCGGCTCTTTACTTCTACCTGAGGGGTGATGTTCTCCAAGGCTTTTTTCCAAACATCCAGGGGAGCTATCTCGTCGTTTTTCATTCGCTTCCCGACTAGATCAAGGGTGTCGTAGAAAATGGTATAGGCCAGTGATTTTTTCCCGTCTTTCATCAGGTCATTCACAAAACGGGTTACCAATACATCATTG
>CAZLDP010000312.1:0-4060 GCA_964558145.1 uncultured Prolixibacteraceae bacterium
GCATTGACGGAGTGGCAGATCTTTACCGTGAGGTAACGGATGGGGTAGAAGCCGATACCCAGATCCTTGCGGGCATGCTTGAACCCTCCTCTGGCAAACATGCCCCTTTGGGTGACAAAGTCGATGCCTCCGTAAACGTAAGCAAAGTCGTTGATGGAAACCGAGGGACCAGTGACCAGGGCCGGTGAGGCCCAGTCCATCTCGAAGACGGCAAAGAAGCCGAACCGCTCCCAGTAGATGTTGTTAAAGGTGGCGCTTACCGTATATTTTTCATACTTGTGGTCCCAGATATATCCTCCGCAGATGTCCATACAGGGAATCAGCCACTGCTTCCCGCGGTAGATCAATCCGGTGTTGCGCCGCTGGGCATTTACCCCAAGGATGGATAACAGGATGAGCAGAATGAGGAGTGTTAACCTTTTCATAAGCGATGATCCGATGTGCAAATGTAAGATTTTTGTGGAATAGCTGTATAAACTACTTTCACTTCCCTATACAAAATTCATTCTCTTTGCTATCTTTGAAACATGATTAACCGTATACCCTTTTTATATCTGCTGGCAGGGATGGCAATGCTACTTGCCTCCTGCGGATCGCCTCTGAAGCAGATGACCTATATGCACGATGCCCGTTTAGACGAATACTATACCCGGGTGCCCTTGCCCGATCCCTACCGGATCAAACCCAACGACCAGCTTTACATCAGCGTGGTGTCGGACGACCGGCAGAAAACCGACTTCCTGAATCTTGCCACCAGCACCGCAGTGGGTGGAGTGGGAGCGGGGATGGACCTGCTGACTTACCTCGTCGATGAAAACGGCAACATCAGCTATCCCCAACTGGGTGAGGTGCATGTCGAAGGGCTTACCCTGCTGGAGGTGCGCGACAAAATCCAGAAGGAGGTCGACCGTTTTGTACTCAACACCTCGGTGGTGGTCAAGCTGGTCAACCGCACCTTTACGGTGCTTGGAGAGGCGGGAAGCAGCGGGCTGATCCCCATGCCCAAAAACCAGTACACCATCTTTGAGGCATTGGGCGCTGCAGGGGGGATTTCCGACGGAGGTAACCGGCAGCGGGTGAAGCTAATGCGCGAAACCCCGGAGGGGATCCGGATCGTGAACCTCGACTTGACCGACGATGCCCTGCTCACTTCGGAATACTATTACATCCTCCCCAACGATGTGCTGATGGTAGAACCCAACAACTTCAGGGTATACAGCAACCGCACCCTTCCCTGGCTCAGCCAGGCCGGATTTGCCGCCTCCCTGCTCTCCACCGCTTTCCTGATTTTTAACCTCTTCAAATGAGCGACATCAACGATATCGATAAAAGAGAGGACCAGACCGCGCAGGATGAGCTTCCTATATTTAATTATAAGCGACTGGTCAGTGAGCTTATCTCGCACTGGTACCTTTTTGTACTATTCATGGCCATCGGTCTCTCGGGAGCCTGGTTGTACAACCGCTATACTACCACCATGTATGCTGCCCGTGCGAGCGTGATGATCTTAGAAGAAGGGTCGACCACCTTCTGGCGGCAGCAGGGGGGATTCTCGGGTGAGGCGTTACGCGGTTTTGGTACTTCTTACCAGGGGATCCAGAACCAAATGATCATCATGAAGTCGAAGCCGGTGGTATTGCGGGCCATTCGTGATCTGGGCTTCGAGGTGAGCTACCACAATGAGGGTAAACTGTCGACGGCCGAAAATTATACCGACGCGGCATTCCGGGTAGAGTGGGACAGGAACCATCCGCAACTCGTCGGTTTTGATTTTAAAATTGCGGTTCACCCCAACCGGACGATCTCCCTGACCGGTTCCGCCGAAGGCGTCTCAGCGTTTAACTTTGCCCTGGATAAGTGGACCGGAGGGTTCCCCTCCGTGAATATCGACCGGAAGGTGCATTCGGGCGAAGCGGTAATCATCCCCGGAATGTGCAGTTTCAAAATCAACCTGAATGAGGGATTTTCCCCTCCGGTTACCGACTATTTCTTCTTCAAATTCCACACCCCCTCAGAACTGGTTGACACTTACCGCTCACGGCTGACCGTCAGCCTGCGCGACTGGGAGACCTCCATCGTGGACATCGACCTGAAGGATTACCATCCCCAAAAGGCGGTCGACTTTCTCAACAAGCTGGTGGAGATGTACCGGATCGACAATGTGGACAAGAAAAACCAGTATGCCGACCAAACCATCAATTTCATCGAATACCTCCTTGAAGGGGTGAGCGATTCCCTGGCCGTTGCTGAAGGGGAACTGCTGGCTTTTCAGACCAGTAACCAGATTGTGGACATCGGCTCCCAGGCAGGACAACTGCTGGGGGAGATGGACGAGTTGGACAACAAAAAGCTGGAATTGGAGACCCAGAACAAATACTACAACTACCTGAAGAGTTATATCGTGGCTAACCGCGACCTTGGCTCCATCCTGGTGCCCTCGTCGGTGGGGATCAACGATCCGTTGCTGAGCGGACTGCTCACCCAGTACAACGAGCTGACGGTGGAGAAGTCGAAGATGGCCGACGTGCTCATCTCTCCCCGGCTGACTCAGGTGAACCAGCAGTTGGACAATGTAAAGAAGGCGATGTTGGACAACATCAAGAATATCATGGCCCAAAATGTCCAGATGATGGCCGACCTGCAGCTCCGTTCCTCATTGGTGGAAATGCGGGTGGGCAAGCTGCCGGTCACCGAGCGTGACCTTTTCAAGATCGAGCGGCGGTACAACATGAACAACGAGACCTACACCTTCCTGCTGGAGAAACTCTCCGAGGCTCAGATTGCCAAGGCAGCCAACCAGCCCGAGAGCCAGGTGGTGGAGGAGGCCAGTTCGATGGGAGCCATTGGTCCCCAGAAGAACAAAGCTTACAGCTACGGACTTTTCGCGGGCATCGTACCCCCGGCCCTGTTCGTGCTGCTGCTGGTGCTCTTCAATAACAAGGTGATCAGCAAGGAGGATGTGGAAATGCTCACCCGGCTGCCCATCCTCAACATGGTCTTCTACAACAAGCAGAAGGTGCCGACGATGACACCCGTCCTGGACAAACCCAATAGTCCCGACAGTGAAGCCTACCGGAGCCTGCGCGGGAAACTCGACCTGATGACCAAGGGAAAGGTCAAACCGGTAATTGCCGTCTCCTCCACGGCGCCGGGTGAAGGGAAAACCTATACTTCCATCAATATCGCCTCTTCGTATGCGCTGACCCGGAAAAAGACGGTGTTGGTCGACTTTGACCTTCGCAACTCGCGTATCAACCAGGATTTTCAACTGGATGCCCGCAAGGGGGTGGTTTCCTATATTTTGGGGAAAGATACGCTTGACCAGATCACCCATCCGATGAAACATCCCAACTTTTTCATCATTCCGGCAGGACCGATACCCCCGAATCCCGGGGAGATGCTGATGGATGATAAAATCGGCAAGCTGTTAGCCGAGTTGAAGGAGATTTATGATGTGATCATCATCGACTCGGCCCCCATAGGCTATGTGACCGACCTGTTCCAGATCACCGACCAGATCGATTCGACTGTCTTTGTGATTCGCGACAGCTATACCAACCGGAAGCTGCTGAAGCAGGCCCTTGATGAGATCAAAATGTTCAAGCTGAAAGGGGTGGGGATCCTGATCAATGCCATCAAGACCACGGGAGGCCTCTTCCCGGCTTATGTGCTGAGTTATGTGAACGGCTACCGCTATGGGTACGGCTATGGGTACGGTGATTATGGCTACGGTTATGGATATGGCGGCTACGGCGGTAAACACAAGCGGAAACGGTTCCGGCTGATGCCGCCTTCGGTGGTGGAGGAAGAAGAGCAGAACGGCAACCACCATGGAAGGCCGGAGATGTCATGACCTTATGGCCTGCGGCGTTCAATGGCTACGCCGTTCAATGCCTTCGGCGTTCAAAAGTTCAAAGGCTGCGCCGTTCAATGCCTCCGGCGTTCCAATGCACTTCGTGCCGTTCAAAAGTTCAACTTGCTCATTGCAAATTCAGCTTCACTGCCTTTTCCTGTCTTCCGCACTTTTTCGGGACACCAAATCTAATTTATTATAAATCAA
>CAZLDP010000313.1:0-4056 GCA_964558145.1 uncultured Prolixibacteraceae bacterium
GTTTGCCGTTTTGCTGAAATCGATGATACGCTGGTTGGTGGGCAGCAACGCCTGGTTGTTCGTGCCGAATTCCACATCGAAACGGTTAAACAGGCTGCTGTAGTCGGCCAGATGCCTGCCCAGCAGGGTTCTGAACTTCTTTGAACCGGCCGATTCCAACTGGTGACGGGCAATCTGGTCAGGATCGCCGCTTACATCGTGGTAGTTGACATAGTTGGTGGCGGCTGTCAGAATCAGGGTGGCCCTCTGTGCTTCCGAAACGGAAAGCCGGTTTCCCGCTGTCTCAATCCTCCCGTCGGTGATGATCCTGACCCATGCCACGCCCCTGAGGGCTCCTCCCTTTACCTGGACTTCAAGCCGGAGCGTATTTCCCGAAGCGCCTACCTTCTTTTCCTGGTGCAATGCATCGAAGCCGGCGTCGAAACGGAGGGCTTTTTTCCTTCCTGCTGACAATTGGATCACCAGGGCCTTGTCGGGGTAAGAGACAAAGCTTTCGCGGGTGTAGGTCACCCCTCCCGACTGGTAAGTGACACGGTGAAGCGCCTTCCGCAGATCCAGTTCACGGGAATAGCCTGAAAATTGACCATGCCCGGGAAAATGAAGATTCAGGTCGCCAAATGACTGATAGGCCTCCTGTCGTAAGGGATCGCTCATGAATTCCTTCATGGCCAGTTCTTCTGCCTCTTTCTGTTTCCCCTCAAAGAGTAGTTGCCTGATGGGGTTTAGATATTCTGCAGCGCCTTTTCGTGCATAATCAAGGGGCGATCCGGTCCAGAGCGTCTCTTCATTGAACTGGATCCTCTCATTTTCAGTGCCTCCGAAGATCATGGCTCCCAGACTGCCATTCCCGACAGGCAGGGCTTCGGTCCATTTTTCGGCCGGTTTTGTGTACCAGAGTCGCAATGGGTGCTTATCGGCCCTACCTTCCGCCGAAAGGCTCCCGATGAGGGCGAACAAAATGACTATCTTCAAACGCATAACCTGTGGTTTTCCCCTTTTTACCTGCCGTAACGCGGTTCCATCCAGTTTTCCTTCGATTCCGATTTGCTCCCGGCAGCCCACCGGATTCCCCTTTTCTGGATTTCCAGTGCCTCCGGAACGGTGAAATCTTTCATCACATGCCCCAGGGAAGAGTAAAAAACGCGTCCTTCACCGTAATACTTTTTCCAGACGACCGGGATGACACATCCCTCTATCCATGATGCATGCTTCCCCGAAAACGTGGTTGTGGCCAATACCTTGACGTTGGGATCGACATGCATATAGTACTGTTCCGAATGCATACCGAAATCCTTCAGCCCTTTTGTGACCGGATCTTCATGGTTGGTGATGTTCACCCGGTAATCGATCACGCCTCCGGGATGGGCTACCCACTGCCCTCCCACCATAAACTGGTACTCCACATTATCCCGGAAAGAGTCGCCTGTTCCGCCGTGCCATCCAGCCAGGCCTGTACCACCCCGGACTGCTTTCAGAAGTCCGGCTTCCTGTTCTTTGGTGATTTTCCCCATGGTCCAGATCTGGATGACCAGGTCGACAGACGACATCAATGCGCTATCGGTATAACTGTTGAGGTTATCCGAAACGATGACTTCAGCTCCTTCACTCTTGAGCCAGGGCACGAAAAGATCGACCGAAGGCTTGGGATCGTGACCTTCCCATCCCCCGTAGACATATAAAACCTTTTTCCCTTTCAGGGAAGGATCGGAATGGTCTTTCGGGGTGCACGCCGACAGTACTTTCACCATCAAAAAAGTGCAGGCGACGACAGCCAGGGCTGTCACGACAGATTTTTTTCTTGAAAAACTCTTCATAATAATTTCAGGTTTGGATTAAAGTTGATATCCATTGTGGTACGTCCTGTGATAATATTTCTCCGCTTCCGGGTCATTGATAAAATATTGTAGTTCGGGCGACCAGTGGACAGGTCTTCCCAGTTCAAGGGCAATGTTCCCGAGGATGGCGGTGGTGGCGGTCCGTTGGCCGATTTCCACGGTGGCTATCGGATCCCTGCGCGATTTCACCGATTCGGTGAAGTCCACGATATGGAGCGGGCTTCCCTCATATTTCCCTCCATTGCTGTTTTCTTCCGCCGGGGGCAACAGCTCTTTGTCAGAGGCGGCGATACTTCCGCGGGAGACTTCTATCCATCCGTCGGAACCCCAGAATTTGACACCCAGGGTTTTCTTGTCGTCGTAGGGCTGATTGATCATCTCCACTCCGTTATCGTACAGGAAAGTGAGATATTGGGTATCAAGGTATCCTGGCGGGATAATCTTCACCGGCCCACTGTGGTCTTTGCCCAGTCCCCACTGCCCGATGT
This sequence comes from uncultured Prolixibacteraceae bacterium, assembly GCA_964558145.1. Classification (GTDB taxonomy): domain Bacteria; phylum Bacteroidota; class Bacteroidia; order Bacteroidales; family Prolixibacteraceae; genus UBA1413. The sequence continues at coordinate 2,324 of CAZLDP010000313.1, forward strand.
CGAAATTATGAGCGCCCCAGTCGCAGGTAAAACCACCCCCGGTTTCCTTGTAATAGCGCCATTTGGCCCAGTAGGTTTCGTTTTTGACCGGATCAAGGGAAATGGGTGGATTGAGAAACGAATTGTAATGAACCGGTTTGAGGGGGCCCAGCCACAGTTTCCAGTCCAGGTCGGACGGGATGGTCTCTTCGGCAAGGTCATAGGGGTCGGGACCAGGGCCGACGTAAGCGTAAACCTTCCGGAGTTTTCCGATGGCTTCGCGGTGAACCATGTTCACGGCATGCTGGTAATTCCGGTCCGACCGCTGCTGGCTGCCTGTGGCAAAGATTACATGGTTCTTTCGCACGGCCGCGGCTACCATCAGGCTTTCCTTGATGGTAAAGGTAATGGGCTTTTCCTGGTAGATGTCCTTGCCTGCGCTGCAGGCGTCAAGGGCAATCAGGGCATGCCAGTGGTCAGGAGTGGCAATCACTACGGCATCAATGTCTTTGCGGTCGAGAATTTCGCGGTAATCTTTACAGGTAGTAACCGCTGCATTCAGTTTTTTGGCCTGGTTGAAGGCTTTCACCCTGTTTTCAAAACGTTGTCTTTTGATACCATACACATCGGCCCCGGCTACAATCTGTACACCCGGCACCTTGTTGAATCCCTCGATAAGGTTATTGGTTTGCTGTCCCAATCCGATAAAACCTATCCGGAGGGTGTTGTTTGGACTGTATCCAAAACTGCGGATCAGGGGAAATGTCGCCAATCCGGCTGTTCCCAGCGCTGTCCGCTGAATAAATTTCCGTCTTGAAAGATTTTCCATGAGCTTCTTTTTGTTATAAATCTACAACTTTTTGAATTGCGGAGCAGATTGGTCTGCCGATAATCCTGTTTATTCATCCTCATACCCGGAAAGCAGACCGTTCATGGCCCTCCTCCACGGGATAAAAAACACAAAGAGTTTGTTCCGGCAGGTGTTGTTTACGACCGGAGAAAGGGCAACAGGCCATTCTCAATAAAAACGGTACTAATGTCCGATATCCCAGCATGGCACCACGGAACTGTCGATTCCTCGATTTGAATGTTCACTTCCTTTACAAAAAATGACAACGACTGTTACACGCGTAGTCTTTTAGAAAACACATTAGGTGTCAGAGTGCTTATTGTCACAGAATAGAGGTTGGTTCCTTCTATATTATGCCGGAGGATGAGAGAAAGACCACCACGACCGGAAATCTTATCGTTTGTTACGCTGATTTTTGTTATCTTGGTACCCATAAAAGATAGTTTTGTCTCCTCCTACAAAGGTGATGAGTTTTTGCTTGTCTTGTTACTTCTAAGATGCTCATTTTCAGGTTAATAAGCAAGCTATCTTTTATCTTTTTAACATAAATCACTTAATCAATGTAAAAGTGAAGACGACACATAAAATAATAAATGGAGACAGCCGGCAGATGAATCTTATCCCTGACAAGTCGATTCATTTGGTTATAACCTCGCCACCTTATTGGCAGCTAAAGAATTAAAGAATGTGTCGAAATTGATGCCGATTCAATTGGTATATCAACAGGGAGGCCTGCAGGTTTTATTATCATTACGAATTACATAAAACTAACAAGTCAAAAAAATGAAGATCAAATTATTACTCCTGAATTTCTGTCTGTTGGCAGTGTCGTTTTTTGCCGATGCCTCCGCACAGCAAAAGAAACCACGTATAGGAATTGCCGGAATACAGATTGAAAACAGCG
>CAZLDP010000314.1:0-4048 GCA_964558145.1 uncultured Prolixibacteraceae bacterium
GGCCTGACCACCGTTTTAAAGATGGCATCGGCCTGAATTTGCATCAACAGGTTATTGACGGAGGCTCCCCCGTCGACACGAAGTTCGGTCACCGGGATTCCTGCGTCGTCTGCCATTGTCTGAATCACCTCCATGGAACTGAACGCGATTCCTTCAAGGGCCGCCCGTGCGATGTGCGCCCTGGTTGTTCCCCTGCTCAGCCCGATCAGCAGTCCGGTTGCATACGGATCCCAATGGGGTGCCCCCAAACCTACAAATCCCGGCACGAGACATACTCCGCCGGTGTCTTCCACCTGAAGGGCCAGTTCTTCAATCTCCGATGATTTGCTGATCAATCCCAACTGATCACGTAACCATTGAACGGTAGCTCCTCCCATGAAGATGCTCCCTTCGAGGGCATACGTCACTTCATCTCCGATTTTCCAGGCAATGGTACTCAACAGGTTATTTTTTGAGGCAATGGGTTTGCTGCCTGTATTCATCATAACAAAACAACCGGTCCCGTATGTGTTTTTCACCATTCCTTCCCGTGTGCACATCTGACCGAATAACGCGGCCTGCTGGTCGCCTGCAATGCCTCCAAGCGGCGCTTCAGCACCCAGCAACCCGCTCAGGGTGTGGCCATAAACCTCGCTGCTAGAACGTACTTCAGGAAGCATGGACAATGGAATATCGAGAATCCGGAGAAGTCCGGCATCCCACTCCAGCGTATGGATGTTGAACATCATAGTCCGGCTGGCATTCGACACATCAGTGATATGCAATGCCCCCCCGGTGAAATTCCAGATGAGCCAGGTGTCAATGGTGCCAAAAGCAAGCTTGCCCTCATTGGCCAACTGCCTCGCCCCTGCCACATGGTCGAGGATCCACCTGATTTTGGTGGCTGAAAAATAGGCATCGATCACCAAACCGGTTTTTTCGGTGACCTCCCGACCATATCCCTCTTTCACGAGTTGTTCGCAAATCCCGGATGTCCTCCGGTCCTGCCACACAATCGCATTACAAACCGGCTCGCCGGTTTCCCTGTTCCATACCACGGTCGTTTCCCGTTGGTTGGTTATCCCGATCGCTTCAATTTGGGTTGCAGGTATGCCCTGCTGCCTGATCACGCGCTGCGTAACCCCCAACTGGCTTTTCCAGATGACCACAGGATCATGCTCCACCCATCCCGGCTTGGGATAAATCTGGGGAAACTCCTGGTTGGCCACACTTACGATCTCTCCGCTGTGGTTGAATAAGATAGCCCGGGTACTTGTCGTTCCCGAATCAAGCGCTAAAATATAGGTATCCATTTGCAAGGCTTTAAATCGCATAAAACTAAAAAAAATCGATGTGATCCTCAAAAATGTGATCCTCAAAAAAGGATTAAAATTCGATACCCCGAAATAAGAGGAGCATCCAACAGCGGAATGTTGTAAATTCGCATGGGGTTAAACGGGAATATTACCTCCATTTCAACAGAAACTTAAAAAAACCGGTAAGTTAAAGAGATGAAAATTTTCACGACAGGCCAGATTGCTGCCATCGACCGGTACACCATAGAACATGAGCCGGTCACCGACCTGGAATTGATGGAACGTGCCTCCAGGAAGATGTACGAATACCTCAGTATCGTGTTCCTCTGTAAGCAGAAACTCCTCTTTTTTGCAGGAACAGGCAACAATGGAGGGGATGCCCTGGCAATGGCCCGAATGTTTGCGGATGCGGATTATCCCTGCACGGTATACCATCTCGTGACGGATAAACCGCTCTCTCCCTCGTGCGCCGCCAACCTGGAGCGACTCAGGAAGGAGCAAAGGGCAGTGATCCATCCGGTAAGCGATGAAAACGGATTTCCTCTGCTTGATCCGGAAGTTCCCATTATTGAAGGGCTCTTTGGCGCCGGGCTTACCCGGCCGCTCAACGGACTTCCTGCCGCTCTTGTACGCCACATCAACCAGTCGGGGGCGCCGGTTTTTTCCATCGACATGCCGGCCGGCCTGATGGGAGAAGATAATGACGGCAACAATCCGGAGAACATCATCAGAGCCAAGATGACGCTCACCCTTCAGTTCCCGAAGATCAGCCTTCTTTTCCCCGGAAACGAAGAGTATGCAGGCCAGGTGAAGGTAATTGACATCGGACTTCATCCCGATGCGCTGGCCCTGACGGAGACCCCGTTCAGGTTAACAGAAAAAGGAGAGGTGGGTGCGCTCTTTCCCGGGAGGAAGAGGTGTTCCCACAAGGGGATCTACGGTCATGCTCTTTTGATCGCAGGAAGTTACGGCATGGCAGGAGCAGCCGTGCTGGCCTCCCAGGCATGCCTGAGAAGCGGAGCAGGAGTGGTGACCACCCATCTGCCGACATGCGGCTATTCCATTCTGCAGGCCACATCCCCCGAAATCTTATGCAGCATCGATCCGCATCCGCGGCATTTCAGTGAAGTGCCTCCCCTTGAAAAATTTACCGCCATAGGAGTGGGCCCGGGATTAGGAACCCATCCCGAGACACGCCGGGCCTTCCTTAAGCTGCTAAACGAAGCCAAAGCGCCCTTGCTCCTCGATGCTGACGCCCTCAACCTCCTTGCCGCAGAAAAATCACTCCTCTCGAAAATTCCCGCAGGGTCGGTGCTAACCCCTCATCCCGGAGAGTTCCGGCGTCTTTCCGGAGAAGCCGGGGCAACTCCTCTGCCGGGAGATGAAAAAGAGAAGAAACATCCGGCGTCCGGCCAGGTTATACGTTCAGGATCGTGGCATCGTTTGGAAAAACAACGCCAACTGTCACAAGACCTGGGCGTAGTGATTGTACTCAAAGGGGATCACACATCCATCACACTTCCCAACGGGATCTGCGTGTTTAATCCCACAGGAAATCCGGGTATGGCAACCGCGGGAAGCGGCGATGTGCTGACGGGAATCATCACGGGACTGCTGGCACAGGGGTTACCCTCCAGCCAGGCTGCCATTGCCGGAGTGTTCCTTCACGGACTTGCAGGCGACCGGGCGGCCCGGAAGATCTCACAACCTGCCCTCGTTGCATCCGACATCATCAGCTTCCTGGGAAAAGCATTCCGGGAAATTATTAATTTCAGACAATCAGAAAATGGCTATATTTGACCTCTTAACCGAAAAATAGTCATCATGAAGTCTCTTCCTATTTTAATGGCTGCGTTAATAGCATTCCCGGCAATAGCTCAGCGGTCTAAAAACAAAACGGAGGTTTCCGTGCCATCTTCAGTTTCATATGGCGTTCAGTACACCCTTCCCCGAACAGCCATCCTGATAAAAGTGGAGGCAACCCAAACCACCTTTATCCCGGGGCCTTATGCTCCCTGGGCAGAGCCGCTGCTGGGCATTAAAGACGCTAAAACCAAGGCTCAGTCTTTCTGGCATATCGAAAAAATCAGTTTTGACACCTTTGCAGATCCCGATCCAACCCAGATGTACAAAACCAACAACCCTGTCGGCGCCCTTCTGCAACTCACCCCCGAAGGATGCCTGGCCGGGATCAACAGCAATGCCGCCACCGGGAAAAAGGAACTTCCGGTTTCGAACTCCTTCACTACAAAGCACCAGGCGAAAACACTCTCCTTCGATTATATGATCGACAATCCGAACCTGTCGGGCAGGACGGCTCCCGAACAACGGGCTGCCGAAGCTGCATTCAGGATATTGAAGGTGAGAGCAACCAGGTATGATATCGCAGCCGGATTGCTGGATGAGTTTCATCCCGATGGAGAGGCCTATCAGGAGAGTTTCAGGGAACTTAATGCCATAGAAGAGAAGAACCTGGCACTCTTCACCGGAAAATCAGTAACCGAAAATTCCACCTTCTATTTTGAATATATCCCCGCCTCCGAACCGACAAAAGGGGAAGTGATCTTCCGGTTTGACGAAAATCTGGGATTTCTTTCGAAGAATGATTTTTCAGGGAAACCGGTGACCATCGATGTGGAAAAAGAAGTGACATCACAACCCGCGGAAGCACAAACCTCCCTGCTTCCCGCTACTCCTAGCAGCGGGATTTATTACCGCCAACCGGGGATCGCCTTGGTGAGGTTGACCAAAGA
>CAZLDP010000315.1:0-4045 GCA_964558145.1 uncultured Prolixibacteraceae bacterium
AGACTGTAAATCTATTGGCGACGCCTTCGGTGGTTCGAATCCATCACTCCCCACCCAGAATCCTTCTGCAATAGCGGAAGGATTTTTTTGTTTGTAAGGAAGGAATTCATCTCACCGAAACTCCTGAATCACGGTTTACCCCACTCAAAAAAAATGTTATTCAGGTTTGTCATAGCGCTGCATTTTATAATTTTGAATGGATAAAATCATTGTACCATGTCACACGAGAAGATACTCAAGGAGAAACAGAACAAGAAGACGGCAGTGAAAAGCCTCAAGGAAAAAAGGGCTGAAAAGAAAACGAAGCAGGAAGTGAAGAAGAGGGGCTGAAACCTTGCCCCTGCAAAGCCTGGCCGGTGCTTAGCCACTTACGAACAGGTTTTTACTTGAAAATTCAGGATCACAGGTCAGGTTAACCCTGAGCTTTCGCAGTCCGGCTTCATCACCGGGTGTGGGGATATGGGTGAGGTGGACTTCACAATTGCGCAAATGTTTCAGGTTTTCGAGCGCCATTTGCGCTGCAGGATTTGAAAGTGCAGAGATACCCAGTACGATCAGGGTTTCATCCACATCGAGGCTGACCATCCGGCCTTCGAGGATATTTTTCTTCAGGTACGTAACGGAGTCGATCAGACTCTGCGGGAGGAGGTACATGTTGTCGGGGAGGCCGGCCAGGTGTTTCGTGGCATTGAGGATCAGGCTGGAGGCTGCATGCAACAGGGGAGAGTTTTTTCCGGTGATCAGGGTACCATCAGGAAGTTCAAGCGCTGCGCCGCAATAAACCCCTTCATTCCCTTTGCCGTTTTTGGCTGCATCGGCCGAAGCTCTCCTGGCAGGAAGTACCACGCTTCGTTCCTCCGGAACGGCATTGATCCGTTCCATGATGTTTCGTGATCGGTCCACGGTCTCCTTGTCTACCACCCCTAAGGCATATTCCACGGCCGACCGGAAATATCTCCTGATGATCTCCTGCCGGGAAGCCCGGATAATGGCGTCGTTATCCACAATGCCGGCGCTGATGCGATTCACGCCCATGTCGGTCGGTGACTGGTACATCGATATATTCCCTGTAATCTTTTCCAGAATCTTTTTCAACAATCTGAAAGCTTCAATGTCGCGGTTGTAATTGACCGTTTTAACATGGTACGCCCTGAAATGATCTTCATCGATCAGCACTTCATCCTTCAAATCGGCAGTGGCTGCTTCGTAGGCGATATTCACCATATGGTCGACTGGAAGATCCCAGATAGGAAAAGTTTCAAATTTGGCATATCCTGCCTTTATCCCGTTTTTATAGTCGTGGTACAAATTGCACAGGCAAGTGGCCAGTTTGCCGCTGCCAGGCCCCGGGCCGGTGACTACCACAATCGGTTTTTCTGTGTGGATGTATTCATTGGCCCCATACCCCTGATCGCTGACAATTTGTTCAACATCAGCAGGATATCCGGGTAGGGGATGATGGGTGTAAACCTTTACTCCCCTCATCTCCAGCTTGTTTCGGAATGAACGCGCGGGTGCCTGTCCTTCGTACCGGGTGATGACCACCGCCCTGATATCGATTCCCCACTGCCTGAAATCATCGATACTCTTCAAGGCGTCGGCATCATAAGTAATCCCAAAATCGGCCCTGATTTTCTTTTGCTCGATTGCCCCCGCGTGAATACAGAGGATTACGTCAATTTTGTCGCGTAACAGTTGGAGAAGCCTCATTTTTACATTGGGGTCAAATCCCGGAAGAACCCTCGCTGCATGGTAGTCATGCATGATCTTCCCTCCGAATTCAAGGTATAGTTTATTCTGAAAATGGTTCACCCTTTCCAGAATGGAGGCGGTTTGTTCCCTGAGATATATATCATTGTCAAACCCGGAGCGGTGAGTACATTCCATGATGTTTCTTTTGTAAAATAAGAGCATGTTCCGGGCTTCAATATTAGCAAAATTTTAGGGAGAGGTCTTCCTCCTATCCGAAAAGTTTCAAACAATCATTTTCCTTGGGGGTGTCTGTACGGAAGCGTCAGTGATTGAATGGAATCCTTTTTCCCGGATGAGTGTCACAGGATCACCGGCGCCCGTCAGGTTCCTTTATAATTGAAGAATAATCCGGGAAATGAACCTTTCCCGGATTCAAATGTTTAAGGGTAAAAAAAGATGAAAAGATTCATAAGAAACAACAAATGGGCGTTAACAGGGCTTCTGGCAGGATCAGTAGCCGGTTATCTTTACTGGAAGCTGGTGGGGTGCACCTCAGGAAGTTGTCCGATCAGGTCGGTGTGGTATTGGAGTACTCTCTGGGGGGCAGCTGCCGGATACCTTTTGGGCGACCTGGTTCGGGATCTGATCAATCGCTTCAGAAAAAAGAATAAGGAAAATGCAGGGGAGATTTGAAAATATCATTAGCACGGAGAAGCCGGTACTGGTTGACTTTTATGCCGAGTGGTGCGGGCCTTGCAAGGCGATGGCCCCTGTTCTTAAACAGGTGAAAGAGTCGTTTAGCGACCAAATACGCATCATCAAGGTAGATGTGGATCAAAATCCTTCTATTGCAGGCAGATATAACATCCGGAGTGTGCCCACCCTCCTGCTTTTCCGGAAGGGCCGGAAGGTGTGGAGCGCTTCGGGGTTCAGACCTGCCGAAGAGATCAAAAGGGTAGTGGAACAGACCCTGAAACAGGGTGTGCAACAACCTGCCCTGTTTTTCCTATCTTTGGGAAAAAACTGACCATGACCCGTTCTGCTTTCTTCTTCCTGCTGGTTGTGATAATGGTCGCCTGCACTGTCCGCCAGACAGAGTTTCCAGAAAATGTCATTACTTACCGGTCCATCGAAAACCATATCCTGGCTCTTTCATCCGATTCGATGAAAGGACGTATGCCGGGTACTTCTTCCGAAGAACTTGCGATAGGCTATATCGCCCAACAAATGAAGAAAATCGGTCTGGAACCTGCTTCTTCAGGTAGTTTTTTCCAGGAGGTTCCCCTGTTGCTTGTAACCGGAAGGAGCTCACCCAACCTTGAATTCTCAACTCCGGAAGGGGCTCTTGAGATTCCTATGGAAACCGGTTATGTCTCCTTTTCAAGGAAGATGGAGGAATTTATTCTGCTCGACCAATCGGAGTTGGTCTTTGCCGGCTTCGGCATTGTAGCTCCAGAATATGGCAGAAACGATTATGAAGGGGAAGATGTGAGGGGGAAGACCGTTTTGGTTTGGGTCAATGATCCGGGATATGGCACGACGGGCGACTATTTCCGGGGGAACGAAATGACCTATTATGGCAGGTGGACCTACAAATTTGAAGAAGCAGCCCGCCAGGGCGCCCGGGCATGTTTTATCATTCACGAAACCGGTCCGGCGGGTTACGGATGGAATGTGGTCCGCAACAACGGGAATTCCACTGAACTGTATCTGATGCCTGACGATGGATATGCCGGCCGCTGCGGTATCGAAGGATGGATTACCCTGGAATCTGTTGAAAAATTATTTAAGGCTTGCGGACTTGTTGCAGAAGAGGTCAAAAAGCAATCGGTAGCGCCTGGGTTCAGGCCTTTTAAGCTACCGGCGAAGGTCAGCGGTTCGCTGATCAACCGTTTTGATACAGCCGTCACCCGCAATGTCTGCGGGATGATCCGGGGGGCGAAGTACCCACGCGAAGTGGTGGTCTATACTGCCCATTGGGATCACCTGGGCACAGTTACTCCGGTAAACGGGGATTCGATCTGTAACGGAGCCACCGACAATGCCGGCGCTGTGGCATGGATGTTGGAAATCGCCCGTGCTTTCAAAGCTGGACCTCCGCCTGAAAGATCCCTCCTTTTTCTGGCACCCTCTGCCGAAGAGTCGGGATTGCTGGGTTCATACTGGTATACCGAAAATCCCTTTTTCCCGCTCGACAGTACCGTGGCCTGTATCAATAACGATGTGATTCTTTTTTTGGGTAATTTCAGGGATGTGTCTCTGACCGGTTACGGCTACTCCGATTTAGACAGCCTGGTGGAAAAGGTAGCAGTCGCTTATGGTCGTTATACCGTTCCCGACCCCAATCCTGAAA
>CAZLDP010000316.1:0-4025 GCA_964558145.1 uncultured Prolixibacteraceae bacterium
AACATATCCTTTGCAATCGACACCGCAAACGATTGCAGTATATATTTCATTTTGATGAGTTTCACGTGATCAATTAAAACATTAATTTTAATGAATTTTTTTGGGAATTGCAATAAATTGGGATAATCAAACGCCTCAAGTCAAATGCGCCGCAGAAAAAAATAACAAATCTAATTTAGTACAATGATGATGATTATAAAAAATCTGAAGTTGTTTTTATTTTTGGGAGCCTTGTTGATTACAACGACAGGGTTTGCCCAAAAAGTAAAAATTACGGGGAAGGTCACCGACACCGGTAACCAGGGAATCCCCGGTGCCAGTATTATTGTGGTTGGAACGACTACGGGTACCATTACCGATATGAACGGCAATTACTCGCTCGAGGTCGATCCGCAATCCACCCTTTCATTCAGCTTCGTGGGATTTAAAACCCAGTCTGTAATAGTTACCAGCCAGACGGTGATCAACATTCAGTTGGAGGAGGAGACCATCGGGGTTGACGAGGTGGTGGTAATCGGATACGGACAGGTCAAGAAAGGGGATGCTACCGGTTCGGTGACGGCTGTTAGTTCAAAGGACTTCAACAAGGGAGCCATCACTTCTGCTCAAGACCTGCTTGTGGGGAAGAGCGCCGGGGTTGTGATCACCAATTCGGGAGGAGCGCCGGGAAGCCAAGCCTCCATCCGGATCAGGGGTGGATCGTCACTTAACGCGTCGAACGATCCGCTGCTGATCATCGACGGAGTTCCGATCGATAACAACAACATTTCTGGAAGCAGTAACCTTCTTTCATTTGTCAATCCCAACGACATTGAAACCTTCACCGTGCTGAAGGATGCATCAGCCACCGCAATTTACGGATCCAGGGCCTCTAACGGGGTGATCCTGATCACCACCAAAAAGGGTAAAGCAGGAAGTCCGCTGACTGTCAGCTACGACATCAAAACCTCCGTGGCCAGCGCCATCAAATTCCTGGATGTCTATTCCGGGGATGAAATCCGCCAGATTGCCAGAGAAAAGATTTCCCTGTATGGCGCCAATACCCTCCACCTGTTGGGAAGTGAAAATACGAACTGGCAAAAGGAGATTTTCCGTACCTCCCTGTCGCACGACCAGAATTTCAGTGTGATGGGTGCGGTGAAAACTCTTCCTTACAGGGTTTCACTCGGATATACGGACCAGCAGGGGATCATGAAAAATACAGATATGCAGCGGGTTACCGGCTCTCTCTCCCTTGATCCCACCCTTCTGGATGGCTCCCTGAAAATCAACGCCAACCTGAAAGGGATGATCACCTTCCACAATTTCGGGGATGCAGGCGCTTTGGGATCAGCCATTAATATGGATCCTTCCCAACCCGTGTATGCTGACAATCCGGAATACAACGGCTACTACCAGTGGGCCGCACGCGGGGCTGGCCTCGGTACCCCCAACCCGGTGGAACAGTTGATGGAAGTGGACAATAAGTCGAGAGTAAAACGGCTGGTCGGGAATATCCAGTTCGACTACCGGCTTCCCTTCTTGACCGACCTTCGTGCCAACCTGAACCTTGCCACTGATTATACGACCAGTGAAGGACACAACAACCGTCCCGTCACCACAGCCCCAAACCTGACCAATCCTTTCTGGGGGAGGCTGAGTGACTATTCGGGCGAGAATCACAACAACCTGTTAGACTTTTACCTGAATTATACAAAGGATCTGAACAAAATTTCCAGCAAAATTGACCTGACTGCGGGGTATTCCTGGCAACATTTCAAAAGGCTGGGCGATTCGTTTACCCGCGGCTTTTCCGATTCTACCCACCCTTATCAGGAAAATGAGCCGGAATCGTGGATTACCGAGAATTACCTGGTCTCCTTCTTTGGCCGGGCTAACTATACTCTTCTTGAAAGATACCTCTTCACTTTTACCCTCCGTGATGACGGCTCATCGCGCTTTATAGGCAAAAACAGATGGGGATTGTTCCCTTCCGCCGCTTTTGCCTGGAAAATCAAAGATGAATCGTTCCTGAAAGAGATTGATGCATTATCGGAATTGAAACTAAGAGTGGGATGGGGTATCACTGGCCAACAGGATATCGGAAACGACTATCCCGCCCAGGCGAAGTATACCCTCTCCTCCACCGGATCCTATTATCCCATTGGTGGGGTATTCATGCCTACCCTCCGTCCCGATGCCTATGATCCCAATATCAAATGGGAGGAGACCACCACCCAGAATATCGGTCTTGATTTCGGATTTTTCAACAACCGGATTTCCGGAGCAATCGACCTCTACAAGCGGGTTACCGATGACCTGCTGAACGAAGTGACGGTTCCAACCGGCAGCAACTTTTCCAACAAACTGCTGACCAACGTGGGAAGCCTCGAAAACAAGGGGGTGGAGTTTAACCTGAATCTTACCCCTGTTTCCACCAACGACATATCGCTTAACCTGGGATTCAATTTCACCTATAACCAGAATACCATTACCAAATTGTTGTTGTCGGACGATCCAAATTACAAAGTGCTTTATGGCGATGCCTTCACAGGCGAGAAACAGGTGACCATGATCGGCTACCCGGCTTACAGCTTTTTCGTGAACAAGCAGGTCTACGATGCCAATCAGAATCCGATTGAGGGACTTTATGTCGACCTCTCCGGGAAAGGGGGAATTGTTAACGGGGACAACGAAGACAAGTATATCTATAAAAATCCTGCCGCAGACTATCTGATGGGTTTCTCTGCCAGGTTTAACTATAAGAATTTTGACCTCTCCTTATCGAGTCGCGGCAGTATCGGTAATTACGTGTACAACCAGGTGGCTGCAAGCGCTTCTTACGACCAGTTGTACCAGATCGGCTATTACAAAAACTTCCCGAAATACCTGAGCGACACGAAATTTGTGAAACGGCAGTTTACCAGCGACTACTTTGTGAACAATGCCTCTTTCTGGAAGCTCGACAATCTAAGTGCGGGGTACCGTTTCGATAATCTTTTCGGCAAAATGGCTGCCCGCGTGAGCCTGACTGCCCAGAACCTGATGACGATCACTAAATATGAGGGAATCGATCCTGAAGTTCCGGGCGGAATTGACAACAACTTCTACCCAAGGCCCCGCACCTACATGCTGGGAATCAATTTCACCTATTAATCACAGAAGGGAATATCATTATGAATAAAAAATCGATAATAGCAGGAATTCTTCTTTCCGCACTGATGATTACATCGTGTGTGAATGATCTGAACGTGGTTCCGCTGGATGACGATGTGATCATGTCGGGCAACCTGAACGACAATCCGGAATATATGAAACAGGTGCTCGGGAAAATTTACGGAAGTTTTAACCTGACAGGACAGGGCGCCAATGGAGGTGCTGACATCAAATCTTCCGACGAGGCCTTTTTCACTACCATGCGTTCACTCTGGAACCTCCAGGAAATAACTACCGACGAGGCGATTTGCGGTTGGACCGATACCGGGATTTCCGAGTTGAACACCCAGACCTGGAGCCCGAGCAATCCATTTCTGACTGCCCTTTACCAGCGGCTTGGATTAAGTATCACCTATGCCAACGACTTTATCAGGCTGACCAAAGGGAACGACGATCCCGAAGTGGTGCGGTACAATGCCGAAGCCCGATTCCTGAGGGCACTGGCCTATTTCTGGCACATGGACCTCTTTGGGAATCCCCCTTTCACCACCGATGCCGACGGGGTGGGTAACTTCTATCCGAAACAGATTCAAAGGGCCAATTTGTTCAATTATGTGGTGTCTGAATTGCACGCCATAGAAGATAAACTTGGCGAGCCGAAATACTCCTATCCGCAGGCCGACAAGGCTGCCGCATGGATGCTGCTGGCCCGGGTTTACCTCAATGCCGAAGTTTATACCGGAACGGCAAAGTGGGACAGCTGCAAGTTGAATTGCGACAAAGTGATCAGCAGTGGTAAATATTCTTTGGCAACCAACTACAGGCAAAATTTCAGTGCCGATAATGACGCGACCCACAACCCTGAAATGATTTTTGCATGGGAACAGGAC
>CAZLDP010000317.1:0-3992 GCA_964558145.1 uncultured Prolixibacteraceae bacterium
GTGTGGGCTGGATCATCGACAGGAACATCAACATCACCAACGTATGTATTTCGGGATGTCTTTTCTGTAATTTTCACTGTAAAATCGGGGAAGAGAAGGCTTATCTCACTACCCTGGATGAATATGTTTTGAAAATAGAGGAGCTTTTCAAGGCTGGGGGAAATCAGATTCTCCTCCAGGGGGGAATGCATCCCCGGCTGGGACTTGAATATTACTCCGATTTGTTCAGGCAGTTGAAGGCTCGCTTCCCCACGTTAAAATTGCATGCACTCGGACCTCCTGAAGTCGTTTTCATTGCTGCCAAAGCCCGCAAGCCGGTCCGTTATGTGTTGGAAGAGCTTGTGAAAGCAGGGCTTGATAGTCTGCCCGGCGCCGGTGCGGAGATTCTTTCCGACAGGATCAGGAAAATCATTTCTCCGGGGAAATGCAAAACGGGGGAATGGCTTGACGTGATGCGCGAGGCCCACCGGATGAACCTGGTTACCTCGGCTACCATGATGTACGGACATATCGAAACCCACAGGGAAAGGATGGAGCACCTTGCACTCCTCAGGGAGGTTCAATCGGAAAAACTGGAAGGGTCACCCGGATTTGTGACTTTTATTGCCTGGCCTTTTATGGATGAAGGCACTGAATTGCAGCGGCGGGGTACCTCCGGCGAAAACAGTCCGGGTGAATACCTGAGGCTGGTGGCCATCAGCCGGATCATGTTAAACAATATTGCCAACATCCAGGCTTCCTGGCTGACGGTGGGAGCGCTCACCGGCCAACTGAGCCTTCATGGCGGAGCCAACGACTTTGGCTCCATCATGATGGAGGAAAATGTGGTTTCTGCAGCAGGAGCAAATTATAAAATGGACGCCCCGGGAATTCAGCAGGCTATCCGTGACGCCGGTTTCATACCCCGGTACCGGAATCAGGCCTATGAGGACGACTTCCTTCCGGAAGAAGAAAGCCTCCGTAAATCCTAACTCTTTTGTGCTTAGTAGCCCTATAACAGGGTAACAGCTACTCGTCAGCGTAAGTGAAGTTTCCTCCTAAACCGTAAGCTGGCAGGAGTGCAGCGGCACTAACTATCCGATAATACTCAGCTTCTTCCCGGCCTTGATGAAAGCTTCCACGGCCCGGTCGATCTGTTCTTCGGAATGAGCGGCGGAGATTTGTACGCGGATGCGGGCTTTTCCGCGCGGAACCACCGGGAATACAAATCCGATTACATAGACCCCCTCTTTCAGCAATTCATCGGCAAACCGGATGGCTTTAGGTTCATCGTAGATCATCACCGGAATGATGGCAGTATTCCCTTTCACCAGATCGAAGCCTGCCTTTTCCATTTGGGTACGAAACCGGTTGGCTTTGGCCATCACACTGTTGGGAAGGGCTGAACTCTGTTCTAACAATTCGATGGCCTTCAGAGTAGCTCCTACGGTGGCCGGAGCCAGGGTGTTGGAGAAGAGGTAGGGGCGTGACCGTTGCCTGAGCATCTCAATAATCTCTTTTCTGCCCGAGGTGCATCCCCCGTTACCGCCTCCCATGGCTTTCCCGAAAGTGGTCGTGATGATATCTACCCTGCCCGTCAGTCCGAAATGTTCGGCTACCCCGCGGCCGGTGGGCCCGATATATCCGGTGCCATGTGAGTCATCGACCATCACCAGTGCGTCGTATTTGTCGCATAGTTCCACAATCTCAGGAAGTTTGCAGATGTCCCCGTCCATCGAAAAGACCCCGTCGGTAACCACTATACGGTACTTAGCCGGTTGAGACTCCTGCAGGCATTTCTCAAGTTCGGCCATATCGGAATGTTTGAAACGGAAACGCTGTGCCTTGCACAAACGTACCCCATCGATGATAGAAGCATGATTAAGTTCGTCAGAGATGATGGCGCTGTCCTCTCCTAACAGGGGCTCAAAAACCCCT
The DNA here is from genome assembly GCA_964558145.1 of uncultured Prolixibacteraceae bacterium. Taxonomy (GTDB): domain Bacteria; phylum Bacteroidota; class Bacteroidia; order Bacteroidales; family Prolixibacteraceae; genus UBA1413. The sequence continues at coordinate 1,918 of CAZLDP010000317.1, forward strand.
CCGTTGGCATCGAAGGCCGCGCAATAAAGGATGGTGTCTTCGGTTCCCAGGAATTCCGACACCTTTTTCTCGAGATCTTTATGGATTTGCTGGGTTCCGCAGATGAACCTGACCGATGACAGGCCGAACCCCCAGTCGTTCATGATCTCCTGGGCTGCCCTCACCACTTCGGGATGAGACGCCAGGCCAAGGTAATTGTTGGCACAGAAATTCAGTGCGGTCACCCCGGTGTTCAGGGTGATCTCTGCCCCTTGTGCCGAGGTAATGATCCTTTCGGTTTTGTACAATCCTTTTTCTTTGAGACTCTCCAGTGTGGAGATCAGCTCTTGCTCTATTTTTCCGTACATGCCCTTTTCAGTTTATATTGATATGACAAATAAACAAAAAGCTGGTTACAAATAGGATGATAAATAACACAAAAAAGAGAGGAAAAGGGAACCGATCTCATCTGAGCCGGGTTTTCTTTATCTTTGTCCCAAATTATCAAGGATGACGTCAAAGAGAGTTCGTGTGCGGTTTGCACCCAGTCCGACCGGCCCCCTTCACATGGGAGGAGTCCGGACGGCCCTGTTTAATTACCTGTTTGCCAGAAAGCACGGAGGCGATTTTCTCCTTCGGATCGAGGATACCGACCAAACCCGGTATGTGCCGGGCGCTGAGGAGTACATCGTGGAAAGCCTTCGGTGGTGCGGACTCATTCCCGACGAGGGACCGGGCTTCGGAGGCAATTACGGTCCTTACCGCCAGAGTGAACGCAAGGAGATCTATGCGGCTCATGCCCGGGAACTGGTAAACTCAGGATGGGCTTACTATTCGTTCGACACCCCTGAAGAACTTGACCGGCTACGAACTGAATCAGAAACCGCCGGCGAGACCTTCTCCTATGGACAGCATACCCGCATGAAGCTTTGCAATTCCCTTTCACTGGATTCGGGGGAGGTGCAGCGGCGTCTTGAAGGGGGGGAACCGTTTGCCATCCGGTTCAAAATGCCTGAAAACCTCGATGTGACGGAGGAGGATCTGATCAGGGGAAGCGTGACCTTCAATACCCGCGAATTGGATGACAAGGTGTTGTTTAAGTCGGATGGCATGCCTACCTACCATTTGGCCAATGTGGTGGACGACCACCTGATGGAAATTACCCATGTGATCAGGGGTGAGGAATGGCTTCCCTCGCTTCCGCTTCACATTTTACTGTACCGGGCTTTGGGCTGGGAAGAGACTCGGCCCCGGTTTTCCCATCTGCCACTGATCCTGAAACCTCAGGGGAAGGGTAAGCTGAGTAAGCGCGACGGCGACAAAATGGGATTTCCGGTTTTTCCACTTGTGTGGAGCGATCCGGAAACCGGTGAAAAATACAGAGGCTACCGCGAAGACGGATATTATCCCGAAGCTTTTCTCAACCTGCTTGCCTTCCTTGGGTGGAACCCCGGTACCGAACAGGAGCTATTTTCCCTTGAGGAGATGGTGAAGAGTTTCAGTTTGGAAAGGGTCGTGAAGTCAGGCTCGCGTTTTGATCCCGAAAAAGCACGTTGGTTCAACCGGCAGTATCTCCAGCAAAAAAGTGCGCAGGAACTTGCCCGGCAACTGGTGCCGTTACTTTATGCCCGGAATATTTCTGTTACACTTGCCACCTTGGTGGCGATTGTTGAAGAGATTAAGGAAAGGTGCGATTTTGTCAGCGACTTCTGGGAGCAGGGCCGCTATTTCTTCGAGGCGCCCGGGGAATATGATCAGAAGGCAGTAGCCAAACGGTGGAAACCCGGCATTCCTGAAGCCGTGAAAGAGATTGCAGACCTCTTTGCTGCTGCCGGAGTATGGCAGGCGGCCCCCTTGAAAGAACAATTCTCGGCCTTCATGAATGAAAAGGGATGGCACTTCGGCGATGTGATGAATGCCCTCCGGATCTGTCTTGTGGGAGGGAACGTAGGTCCCGACCTGTTCCGGATCTGTGAACTGTTAGGCAAAAACGAAACCGTAACCCGGCTCAGAACGGCACTCATAAAACTGGGACAAGCCGGGTAGGATCCAGGATTTCATCTGTGATCCGGTGAGCCGCCCGGAATGAATACGGA
>CAZLDP010000318.1:0-3977 GCA_964558145.1 uncultured Prolixibacteraceae bacterium
GCTTGACGTTGAACCACCCTGCGCCTGCACGATGGTATCGAGAAATGCCGAAGCAGCGCTAATGTACGGAGGCGGGGCTGCAGGGTCATAGCTATTGTCAACAAAGGCAGCTACGGAGAGTCCATTGCCGCTATCATAGTTAAGCTCAGTACCCGAGCCCTTGCCCTCGATACCTGTGGCCGTAGCGTAGACGCCCGTCACGTCGCTGAGAGTCAGTGCGCTGACGGCGAGCATATCCCATATGCCGGCACCGGCAGCTGGTGTAACGATGAGGTCCGATCCCGAAGCAACGTCGATCCAATAAAAGACGAACGCTTGCTGAACACCATTTTGGGCTGTTACTACAGCGTCCGCAGCAACACCGCCGTAGGTGACGGTACCCATTCCGACGCTGCTTTCAAAACTCACAAGCGCAACAACAGTGTTGCCGCCAGCCATGTCGAAGTTGCTAAACGTGACCCCGAATGGCCCCGAAACCCCATTACCCGCTTCCGCGAATGTAGCGGTATTAGTCACCGTAATTGCACCAATACCACTTGCCACACACATACACATGAAAACAATCACCCTTACCATGCTTTTCATACTTTTCATCTTTCCATACCTCCACGTTAAATTAACAATTCTATCTTTTTACACACACGCGTGTGCCCAGTCCCATTATCTTTCAGGTTTTTCTTTTAAGGTCAGTTCCGGATTTATCAAATAAAAGAAATCATTAGCATAAGGATAGATTCTGTTATTGTCCGCCCCCCGAACCCCTTCCGTCACAATCAAGGTCAGAAAACGATTTTGAGGATGGAGTTCAATCTCAAATGAAACAGGTCCATCTTCAATTTGAAGCATTTTCCTCTCGTATTTGATTTGCCCATCAACCAAAACCCAAAAATCAATATCAGGTCGGTCCTTTTTCAGGTAAGCAAGTGCTTCCGTCAGACCGCCCCAGGCCTTGAAACTTTTCAACTCGAGGTTTGGCAGGGACTGGCGAATCGCCTGAAAGTCAAATGTGACGCCGATATTGCTGTGAAGCAGCACAATCGATTCATTTGGGAACGTTTGACCATGGATAATCACCGGCGGGATGGTAGTGGCTTGGTCTTTAATATCCCCTTTGTAGGCAGCAATTTCATGTGTAAAAATCCCGAAGGTATCGGGGCAGTCGAACGTATGTCCCAACGAGGTAATCTGAATCGGCCCTGAACCGCCGTCCGGCACAAATACCCCGTCGATAAAAGCAGAGTCCGCCACGCGATTGTAAGTAGGATTCGCCTCCCGATCCTTTCCAATAACAGAACTCGTATATTTTCCATTCGTAGGGTTAAGGCCGCTCAGAGAACCAACCTCCTGAAAACCGTCACGACCTGCGACAATGCTGGCCAGATTCAGGTTTTCGCCCCTCCAGACAAATCGGCGTCGGCCGTCAACCTGGCGGGCAAAAAGAGTTTCATTGTAGGGTATATCGACAATCTGCCGATTAGCAGAGGAAACCCTTTTGGCCGTATTGCTTGCAACTTCCATGCTGATTTTTTTCATTTTTTGGCCGGCAATCAGCGTTGTCTTGCCCTTGATTACATGCAGAGATGTATCTCCGCCGGTTTCCGCATGGATGCCGAATTCGGTGCCTAAATCGATAATACGAGCCGACGGTGTATTCACCGTAAAGCCGATAGCTCCCTTCGGAACCGCCGCATACAGCCGCCCGTAATTCAATAAAATCTGGTCACTTGTTAAAATGCTGAATTCACAGGGCGCTTCCATAACGACCCGGCTGCCATTGTCAAAAGTCAGTTCGGCGATTCCCTCCTGCAGCATCCAGAGGTCTGAACCAGTGGTCAGACGCGCCCCGAATTCCATCGAAACAGGCGCGCCGACCCAGCGGGCATTCAAACCATTGGTTAACGTGGCAACTTCAACACCCCTCCGAGAGACAAAGCGGGCAAACAGAATAACAAACATCATCATGGCAGCCGCTGTAGCCAGAAACCCCATTTCCCACTTGCTCAGCTTCCGGCGGCGGAGGGGAGGGTATTCGACTTTCTGAATAAGTTCTTTTTTCGGCTTCGCCTGCGGGATTACAATCTCCGGAGCGGTTTTCTCGTATTCCGCCATGGCTTTCCATAATTCAGATGCTTCAGGGCGGTTAATATCGGAAGGATTAACTTGAGCGCCTCGGAGCAAACTGGTCAGCTCACAATAAATCGACAGATATTCCCGATAGGCCGCACGCATTGGCGGACTGGACCGGAGAATGGTTTCCATCCGCTCAACGTCATCTCGGCTGATCGAACCATCGAGACTCTGAAAAATCAGAAACGCCAATTCATTCAGCTCGCGATTGGGCAGGGATTCACTCATGGACGCTGAGCCCCAGAGTTTTTCGCACACAATTGAATAAAAGCGTAAGGATTCTGGACTCATTCCGGTAAATCGTATTCATAGCCACTCCGATTTGGCCGGATAACATCTTGGCCGTCATCTGCTTTTCAAAACGGCAGCGTAAAAGTTCTTGGTCTTTTGAATTGAGTTTTGTTATACAATTCCGAAGCGCATTCAATCGTTCCCGCTCGCCGGGAAGGGGGGTTTGGGACTCGTCCGACAAGATTTCGATCAGGTCGGAATTAAACTGGACTTTTATGTTGTATTTTTTTCGATGCGACAGGACTTGATATTTGGCGATCGTCATTGCCCAGGAAACAAAATTGGAACCAACTTGAAACTGCTCGAACTTTTCCCACAGGACCTTTGCGGTGTCCTGCATAATATCCTCGGCATCCCACGTGCAGGGAACCAGCGTGTATATAAAAGACATAATCCGGCTGTAATTTGAACTAAACAGCTCAACAAAAAGCTCATTTTTCTTCTTTACATCAGGTTCCATCGTTCAGGTCCATGCGTTTATCCTGAGTTGCCCCTGACGGCATATTCCGGCTGTATGGTCCGGCTCTAATAGGTAATAGGCGAAAATTGGATTTTCACACATGAAAAATATGAAAAGCAGCGGCCTTTCTTAACGCAAAAAACAGAACGGTTCGGGAGAAGTATTGTGCACAATATCCTTGTCGAACCGAAAATCACTTTCAGGCAGGACTTGATTGGAAAAGAACCGCCATAAACCCATCATACACAATTTTGAGCACAAAAGACAGCCGGCAGTTCAGCTGGTTTTTAGCCTGGCATGCTAAAAAACACAAAACTTGACACAACCCCCCCAAAACCATTGCCCTATTTGTTAAAATTCTGATCCTGAAAACTGTTCAAAGAAAGGGACACAGCTGACATAATATAATGAAGCATCCTAGCCCACCCGACGCAGAACAGCAAAGGCAGAAAACATGGGCTTTCTGCCTTTTTTCATCTTGATTATCCTGACTGCCTCCGCAAATGCAGCCGAGATTTATGATGCGACGCTCAAAGGTCGGAAAATCCTGACCTCGGCTCCAAACTCGCGGCCTGGTGGTTAAGAGCTAGGGCGCTGGATTTTGCCGTTTTTCCCTTTTTTCTGCTGGCGGGCAGTGTCTGAAGGGGCAGCCTTACCGGCTAGCCACCATTCCGCCAGATGCTCTCAAGTCCTATCACGGCTGATACTGAGCAAAAGGCAATAGCCACAATTCTTAAAAAATAGTGTTTTTAATACCGGAAACGGGGCTTTTGCCCCTTTTGTTAGAAGCTATTTCATAACTTCCCGAGTGTTATGATGAGGCATGCGGTATGAAAAAACGCACTATACACAGGAATATCTCGATCCCAGCGGACCGCCAGTCTGCGAAAATTGCCCAGCCGCGAGGACGGCCGTTCCGCTTTATACCGCTGTTTCTATCGCTGCATCTTCCGTCCGTCATAGTATTTCCGTTCTTTGTTGTTGCAATGGTAAGGACAAATCAACTCGATTCCCTTGTGGGCCAGCCGCTCACGCAGCTGATTGCTGTCATAGCCCTTGTCAGCAATCAGCCGACTGGGATTCCGTTTGGACCGCCCTC
>CAZLDP010000319.1:0-3971 GCA_964558145.1 uncultured Prolixibacteraceae bacterium
AAGCAAATGGAGCTTGCAGAAGAGGCTGTCTCAAAAGGGCAGCCTCTTCTTTTTCTGGACTTCGGCAGACCGCGCCTCACTATTCCCTTTCCCAATAGAGCTTCTTCCCGAATCCCAACCGGTTGTCGGTCATTTTGATATGGCGGATCTCCACAATCCACAGTGAGGTGTTCATTAGCACGGCAAACGGGAACCTGCTGAGATATGCCCGGATCACCCTTCCTTTCTCCTCATCGGAAGGCCGGCGCATCACCCCGCTGAACTGTATGCCCTGGACTTTACTCACCACACTGGTTTCCAGAACAATACCACCTGAAACCAACGGATTGACCAGTACCTCTTTCACATGCCGGGTTTGCTCGTCGGAAGTGAATACCAGCCAGTTTTCCTCTTTCATATAGGCATAGAAGCAATGGCACACCCAGGGGGTATTCCCCGAAGAGGTGGCCAGGGTAACCACATGGTGCTTTTTGATAAATTCTGTGATCCTGTCGCTCTTTCGCAAATTCACTCCTTCGCTCTCCTGTTTGAATCCGTCTTCTTTTTCTCCGGATTCCATTTATTTCTTTATCAAAACAGACTCCGCTACCCGAAGGTCACTCTTCATGCGAATCAGGTATATCCCCGGTTTCAGCCAGGGAAGAGATAAGGACAGGCTTCCGGTACGCTCTTCCCACAACTGGCTACCCAAAAGATTGTAAACCGCAATCTTCAAAAGCTGTTCGCCCGGGTTCAATACCAGATTCCAGGTGCCCTCCGAAGGATTGGGGTAAATCCAATCACCTTTCCGGGCTGCGATCTGCTGATTTGTCGCTGTGATCCTATCTATTGCCCTGATAACCTGGTAATCGGGATCAATAGCCATTTCCGACGCCACGAAGCCGGTCTGTAATTCAAATACCTGTCCGTTGTACCGATGGTCGAGCCGGAAGTCAGCCGAATCTCTTTTCCCGACACTATAAACCCTCACAGGAAGGGGCAATTCAAAAAAGCCGGCAGAAGACAGGGAAGGTTCCTGCGATAAAGTAATCTGGACGGTTAAAGGGGTGATGTTTCTGAAAACTGCGCTGAATACCGGAAATCCTTCCCCATAATACCAATCCTTGAAAAATTCAGTTAGGGAAACCCCCGACACGGCTTCCAGGTGGTTGACCCATTGGTTGTGCGAGGCAAATCCGTACTTTACCTGCGGATCGTTGAAATAATTCTTCACCGCCCTGAAGAAATTCTCATCACCCAGAATGCCCCTGAGCATATGCAGAAGGTACGCTCCCTTGGAATAGGAAAGCCTGCTATCGAAAAGCCTTGGAATATTGGCAGTGTCGGTGACAAACACCGTTCCCCCGTTCTGGCTTGTAATCCGGGAGTGTGTCAGCCTTTTCCAACGGCTCCAGTATTGACCGTCAAACATTCTTTCGTAGCTTAAGCCGGTGGCATACGTGGCAAAACCTTCATTCAGCCAGATATCGCGCCACGAAGCCAGCGTGATGCAGTTGCCAAACCAGGAATGGGCAAGTTCATGGGCAATGAGTTCAAAGTCAAATGTTCCCATGAAGCTCATGGTCTGGTGCTCCATTCCCCCGTTCCACCCGAACTGGGCATGTCCGTATTTCTCCTTAATAAAAGGATATTCACCAAAGAGTTCACTAAAGAGTCTGATAAGCGATGAGGTGACTTCCACCTGTTTTTTTACATTTTCCAAATTTTCGGGATAAACGAAATTGATCACCGGCATGGTCTTTCCCCCATCCAGGGTGAGGGTGCCGGTAAAATCAACGTAGTTGGTGACGGCAATGGCTACCAGGTAAGTGGCAATGGGATACCGGCTCTTCCAGTGCATGGTCCGTTTTCCCTGTCTCACTGTTTCTGAAACCAGTATTCCGTTGGAAGCGGTCCGATATGCTTCGGGTGAGGTTACCAAGATGTCGGCCGAGTCGATTTTGTCGGTAAGCGATTGTTTGCAGGGCCACCATTCATAGGCGCCATAGGGTTCGGAAAGGGTCCACATCACCGGAACCCGGTCAGCGCCATGAGTTTTCGCCTCAAACGACCCGAATCCCGAACGGAAAGGTTCACCCCTGTAAAAAACCGACAGACTGTCGGATGAACCCTTTTCCAGAGGCCTCTCCAATATTACATTCAACAGGTCCCCCGACCGGTTGAAACGCAACGGGCGGTTTCCCGATTTTACAGAGTCGACTGCCATGTTCTCCCTCAAATTGAAGGTGACAGAGTGCAACGAAGAAATTGAGGAAGTAAAGCGGGAAGTAATTTTACCTTCGATAAACCGGACGGCCGGATCAACCTGCCATTCCATCCGCTGGTAGGTAAGGTCATACACTTCTGACCCGGCAGATTCCAGAAAGGCAGCTTTTTTCATCCACTGTGCCGATTCTGCCAGGGCTGCCTTCTCCAGGAAATGGGGATCAGGAGCCTGGGAAAAAAGAGCAAAGGGAAGCATGATAAACAATAACGGTAGAATATGTGAAAAATATTTAACCATCGGATCTCCTGGCTCTAATGCTCAAATTTACATAAAACGGTCTTTGCTCATGACCTGTACTGCCAATTGTTAACCACAAAGACACAAAAAAGGCACAAAGGACACATGATCATTATACGCTGTGTCCTCTGTACCTGTTCTGTGCACACCGTGGTTTAACGGCTATTTTTCCAGTTCCTTCCATACCAGCGCGCTGGCCCCTACGATGGCTGCGTCGCCCGGTTTAAGCTGGGAAGGAAGGATTTTGATTTTGTTTTTGAAGATCGGGAGTAGATGATTTTCCATGCTTTCCTTGGTAGGCTTGAAGATCAGCTCTCCTGCAGCGGTAGGACCTCCAAAGAGGAAGATCGCCTCGGGGCTAAGGTGATGCACAGTGTCGGCAAGACCCTGACCAAGGTAGGCGCCGGTTTTTTCAAACACCAATTTGGCAATTTTATCGCCGGCTACAGCAGCGTCATAAATCATTTTGGAATCAAGTTCGTTGAAAGATTTTGTAGCCAGCATACTGTCGGTGGCGTTATAATGTACCATCAGTTCAAAGGCAGTTCTTTTCATACCGGGAGCAGAACAATAGGCTTCGAGATGGCCCAGTGAACCACAGCCGCAGAGCCTTCCCCCAGGGATCAGGGTGGTATGACCGCACTCACCGGCAAAACCATCGTGACCATAGACCAGGTCGCCATTCACCACTACGCCGCTTCCCACTCCGGTACCAAGGGTATACATCACGAAATTTTTCATTCCGCGGGCACCCCCGTAGATCATCTCCCCGATGGCTGCCGCATTGGCATCGTTGGTAAGAGCCAGCGCCGGCATTTCAGGGAAATGGGGCCGGAGCATCCTGATAAAATGGAGAACTCCCCTGAATGAAAGGTTGGGTGCATATTCTATGGTACCATTGTAATAATTACCATTGGGTGCACCAATACCAACCCCTAATACTTCCAGGTTCTCATTGAGCAGTTTTGCTGAATTGATCAACGATTGAATGGCTGTAGACAGCTCTTCCACAAATTTTTCAAAATCCCCGTGGGTTGAAGTCGGGATGTTATCCTTAAACATCACATTTCCATCCACATCCACCACACCAATGGCAGTATTGGTACCTCCGACATCTACGCCGATTGCAACTTTTTTCTTTTCCCCTACTTCCTTTTTCATAACCTGTTAATTATTTACTGATCTGATTCCATACCGGCCACATGGAAAATGGTAGGAAAACCGTATCTCCTACGCTCAACACCACCAAAGTCACATTTTGCCGATAAAGTCAGCAAATTTATAAATATTTGTTGCTTTAACGGATGATATGTTGTGGAACAGGAAATTTTTCCCTGAAGCAGATATTGCTTAATTTCGCTTACGGAGTGCGCACAGCGCGATATTATTCCGGATTAATTCCGGAAAGAGATACATCAGGAAAACAATCCAATTAACCTTTCTATTTTCAATCCATGATCAGAAAAAC
>CAZLDP010000320.1:0-3966 GCA_964558145.1 uncultured Prolixibacteraceae bacterium
TCTAACCTCCGATGTTGGAGTAGTCTTTACCGACATCGTATTTACTAATAATTAATGACTTCAAAAAAATTAATCTTTTTCTCCCAGAGTTCTAAGTAATCCATGTATAATATTACCACCCGACTGCAGTTGTGAAAGTACAGTCTGCATGGGTGATTGCAGCAAGGCTACCACTTCGGCGATCAGTTCGTTCTTCGATTTAACGGTCAGCAATGCATCGAGATGGTTGTCGCCGATGTAGACCGATTCCTGTACGTAGGCTCCCTTAAGGGTAGTGGCTTTGTACACCTTCTTGAACTCCTTGATCAGTTTAGCCGGCACATTGCCGTTTTCACTGAACATCACAGAAGTGTTGCCTTTCAGAATGTCATAAAGTTCGGAAGCATCTTTTCCCGATTTTTCCAATGCTTTACGAAACAGCGTGTTTTTAACAACAACCAGTTTTACATTCTCTTTGAAGCAACGTCTCCTTAACTCGCTGGTTTTTCCCGCGTCAAGACCACCTATGTCGGTCAGATAAAAATGGTTGTATGCTTTAATTTGTTCGGTCAGTCTTTCGATGACGACCTGTTTTTCAGATCTTTTCATAACAACTCATTTTTAGTCTGTCACTGACTTGGGTTCAACTTGGATACCAGGGCTCATGGTGCTGGAGAGGTAAATACTTTTGATGTAGGTACCTTTTGCAGCTACGGGTTTCAGTTTGACAATGGTATTGACAAACTCGCGTGCATTGTCCATCAGTTTGTCGGGGGTAAAGGATACCTTCCCGATTGAGGTATGCACGATCCCGAATTTATCGACTTTAAAGTCAATTTTTCCCTGTTTGACTTCCTGGATCGCTTTTCCCACGTCCATGGTAACGGTACCGCTTTTGGGATTAGGCATCAAACCGCGGGGACCGAGGATACGTCCTAATGCACCAATTTTTCCCATTACCGGCGGCATAGTGATGATCACATCCACATCGGTCCAACCGCCTTTAATTTTGTCGATATACTCTTCAAGACCTACAAAGTCGGCACCTGCGTCTTTGGCTTCCTGTTCCTTATCGGAGGTAACCATTGCGAGTACCCTGACCTCTTTTCCAGTTCCATGGGGTAACGAAACTACGCCTCTAACCATCTGGTTGGCTTTTCTCGGGTCCACACCCAGGCGGATGTCAATGTCAACAGATGCGTCGAACTTGGTGAAAGTAACCTCTTTCACGAGCTTTGCCGCTTCATCCAATGAATAGACCTTGCCTTTTTCGATTTTCCCAAGTGCAGCCTTTTTATTTTTCGTAATTCTGCCCATCGTTTAAAATTTTAAGAATGATTGAATGGGGAAGTTCCCTCTATGGCGATCCCCATACTTCTGGCAGTACCGGCTACCATCTGCATCGCAGATTCCAATGTAAAACAGTTCAGGTCCGCCATTTTTATTTCGGCGATCTCTTTCACCTGATCCCAGGTCACTGACGCCACCTTTTTAAGGTGAGGTTCAGCCGATCCTTTCTTTGCCTTGGAAGCATCGAGCAACTGAATGGCCACGGGGGGTTGTTTGACAATGAAATCAAACGATTTATCAGCGTATACGGTAATCACTACCGGGAGCACTTTCCCTGCCTGGTCTTGCGTCCGGGCATTGAAAAGCTTACAGAACTGCATGATATTAACCCCTTTAGACCCTAAGGCCGGTCCAACCGGAGGTGATGGATTTGCTGCACCACCTTTGATCTGTAATTTGATTAATCCACTAATCTCTTTCGCCATTGCAAAATATTAGAGCGTTTACTACTCCTTCTCCACCTGCAAGAAACTAAGCTCCAAAGGAGTTTTTCTACCAAAAATCTTCACCATTACCTGCAGCTTCTTCTTTTCCTCATTGATAACCTCAATGGTTCCGTTGAAGCCGTTGAATGGTCCATCGATTACTTTTACAGTTTCACCTACCACGAACGGGATGTTCAGTTCCTCACCGGTATCGGCAAGTTCGTCGACTTTACCCAGGATCCTGTTTACCTCGTTTGGCCGCAAGGGCACCGGGTCGCCACCCTTGGTGTCGCCCAGAAAGCCAATCACATTGGGGATGCTGCGCAAAATATGCGCCACTTCGCCCACCAGCGCGGCTTCGATTAAAACATAGCCCGGATAAAAACTCCGCTCTTTGCTGATTTTTTTTCCGTTTCTGATCTGGTAAACCTTTTCAGTGGGGATTAAAACCTGCGTCACGAAACCCTGAAGATCGCCCTTTGCAATTTCGTTTTCCACGTATTCCTTCACCTTCTTCTCTTTGCCGCCAATTGCTCGAAGGACATACCATTTTTTCACAGAATCACTCATTGCTTCTTCAGCGTTTAATTGATTTAATAAAATAAGCCATAAATAATTCCCATCACCTTCTCAAAAGAGATGTCGATGACAAAAATTATGAGTGCTATGATAAAGGAAGCAACCATTACAACCAAAGCGCTGCTCTGCAGCTCTTTCCATGTGGGCCAAGTGACTTTATGCATCAGTTCGTCGATAGCCTCACGGACATATGCACTGATTTTTTTAAACATAATAGGATTGTTTTGAAGGATGGTAAGAATCGAACTTACAGTGTTGCCACCACTCCCTGTCTGAGTAACATCCGAAAATAGTCCCGGATTTCTAATCCGGGACTATTTCTATAGTAAGGTGTGACTAAATTCAGTGAATTATGCCAAAATCTCGGTTACCTGGCCCGCACCTACGGTACGTCCCCCTTCGCGGATTGCGAACTGAAGACCCACGTTGAGCGCCACCGGATAGATGAGTTCCACCTCGATGGAGACGTTGTCGCCGGGCATCACCATCTCACGTCCTTCGGGCAGGCGAATTTCACCGGTTACGTCAAGGGTACGGAGATAGAACTGCGGACGATATTTGTTGTGGAACGGAGTATGCCGGCCACCTTCTTCTTTTTTGAGCACATAAATCTCAGCTCTGAAGCGGGTGTGAGGTTTGATGCTGTTGGGTTTAGCAAGAATCATACCACGTTTGATTTCCTTCTTGTCGACACCACGGAGAAGAAGCCCTACGTTGTCGCCTGCCTGGCCATCGTCAAGGATCTTACGGAACATTTCCACCCCGGTACAAACGGTTTTACGTCCTTCAGCACCCAAACCAATAATCTGAAGTTCGTCGCCCGTATGGACTACACCGGTTTCAATACGGCCAGTAGCCACTGTTCCACGGCCAGTGATGGAGAAGACGTCTTCCACCGGCATCAGGAATGGTTTATCCTTGTCACGGGGAGGTAGCGGAATCCACTCATCCACAGCGTTCATCAGTTCCATCACCTTGTCTTCCCATTTGGCTTCGCCGTTCATGGCGCCAAGGGCCGAACCACGGATTACGGGTGAATTGTCGCCATCGTATTTGTAGAAGCTGAGCAGGTCGCGGAGTTCCATTTCCACCAATTCGAGTAATTCTTCATCATCGACCATATCGACCTTGTTCATGAACACTACGATCCGGGGTACGTTTACCTGGCGTGCAAGCAGGATGTGCTCGCGGGTCTGAGGCATCGGACCGTCGGTGGCCGCACAAACCAAAATGGCACCGTCCATCTGGGCAGCTCCCGTAACCATGTTCTTCACATAGTCGGCGTGACCGGGACAGTCCACGTGTGCATAGTGCCTTTTCTCGGTTGAATATTCGATGTGCGACGTATTAATGGTAATACCCCTTTCCTTTTCTTCGGGGGCATTGTCAATTGCGTCAAACGACTTCACTTCTGAAAGCCCTTTCTTAGCCAGTACCATGGTAATAGCAGCCGTCAAAGTGGTCTTGCCATGGTCCACGTGACCAATGGTCCCGATGTTGACGTGCTCCTTGTCCCTTTTAAAATGTTCTTTTGCCATAACTTCAGTTTTTTAACTTTTTAATTTAAATCATCAGAGCCGAAAACGAGAATTGAACTCGTGACCTCATCCTTACCAAGGATGCGCTCTACCAC
>CAZLDP010000321.1:0-3958 GCA_964558145.1 uncultured Prolixibacteraceae bacterium
GTATTCCACATCCGGTTTGTTAAAACCCACGATAGCGACCAGTTTGTTTCCGGGGTGTACATAAGCTACAACGGTTTCGGCGCCGATCTTCCCATAAAAGGACAAATCGAGTTTCTCTCCGATAATGCCCACTTGTTCGATAACCTGGTCCCCAATGGTACGACCATCAAGAACGATATTTTTCAGTTCATCGAGGGTTTCGGGTTTATTTGCCAGGGCTGCGTCCAGAATCTGGCTGGTAAAAGCCACAAATCTTTCATTTTTCGCCACGAAATCAGTTTCGCAGTTGAGCACCACGAGGGCGCCGAATTTCTTGTCTTCACTGACTTTCGCCAGCACCGCTCCTTCGGAGGCAAGGCGGTCGGCCCGTTTGCTGGCCACCAGTTTACCCCTTTCGCGGATTATTTCCACGGCCCGGTCAAAATCACCGTCAGCCTCAGTAAGTGCATTTTTACAGTCCATCATCCCGGCGCCTGTTGACTTGCGCAGTTTCACGACATCTGCTGTTGTAAATGACATAGGTACTAATTTTGAGATAAATAATTCTATAAATTGATCAACTGGCTGGATTATTCCTTTTCTTCCTCATCGCCTTCTTCCAGTTCTTCATCCTCGTCGTCCTCGGATTCGATTTCCTCTTCGTCGAGTTCGAATTCTTCTTCCTCGATTTCTGCGATTTCCTCAGGGATATCGGTTTCTGCCTCCTCAACCGCTTCTACCTTGCGAACGGTCTTGCGGCTCCTTCTTCTTCTGGGCTGTTCATCTTCATCCACTTCGGCATCGGCATCCACATCGTCCTTGTCGCGTTCCACACGACGCTCCTGCAAACCTTCCCGGATGGCATCGACCATCACACCGATGATCAACTGAATCGACTGGGAAGCATCATCATTGGCCGGAATGACAAAATCAATTCCATGGGGATCGGAATTGGTATCCACAATGGCGAAAACAGGAATACCCAAACGCTGGGCTTCGCGAACTGCGATCTTTTCCTTCATCACATCCACCACGAAAAGGGCGGAGGGAAGACGGGTCAGGTCGACAATACTACCGAGTATCTTCTCCAGTTTAGCCCTTTGACGGGTGATCTGAAGTTTCTCACGCTTCGAGAGTTTGTCCCAGCTCGTATCCTTGGTCATTTTATCGATGGAAACCATCTTTTTCACAGCTTTCCGGATAGTGGGGAAATTGGTAAGCATTCCACCCGGCCAGCGTTCAGTTACATAAGGCATTTTCACCGATGAAACCAGCTCTGATACAATGTCTTTGGCCTGCTTCTTGGTGGCCACAAACAGCACTTTGCGTCCCGATTTGGCAATCTGCTTGATGGCAGCAGCCGCCTCGTCAATCTTTACGATCGTTTTTTGAAGGTCGATGATGTGGATCCCGTTCTTCTCCATGAAAATGTAAGGCTGCATGTTCGGGTTCCATTTTCTTTTCAGATGTCCGAAATGTGCTCCGGCATCCAACAATTGCTGAAAATCTGTTCTTGGCATCTGTTTACTTTTTTTTATGAAATCCTGCTTAAAAGCAACTTTTGAGTAGTCTTGCCACAGGCAAGAGTCTCAACAGTTTTAGATCCCTGTAAATAATGAAATTGAAAATATTAACGTTTCGAGAACTGGAATCTTTTCCGGGCTTTCGGACGACCAGGCTTTTTACGCTCCACTTCACGGGGATCACGGGTCAGAAAACCAGCCTGTTTCAGTTTGGGACGATTCTCCGGATCAATTTTGATCAAAGCCCTGGAAACTCCGTGACGAACGGCTTCAGCCTGCCCTGAAAAACCACCTCCGACGAGATTTACCTTCACATCGTAGCTTTCGCGCACTCCCAACAGGTTCAGCGACTGGGTGGCTACGTACTGGAGGATCTCGGTGGTGAAATAGTCTTTCAATTCACGGTCATTGATGGTGAAATTCCCTTTGCCGGGAGTAACATAAACCCGGGCAACGGCACTCTTACGGCGACCAATGGTATTTACTACTTCCATGTTACTTATTTAATAGTATTTAAATCAATTAATACGGGTTTCTGGGCCTGGTATTTGTGATCGGGACCCACCACAACCTTCAGATTCCTGAAAATGCTCCGTCCCAAACGATTCTTGGGCAACATCCCCTTGACCGCCTTTTCCACAAGCCGCTCAGGATATTTGACCAAAATCGCTTTCGGTGTCAGCCGGGACTGACCTCCCGGGTATCCGGAATGACGAACATACTCCTTGTCAGTCATCTTGTCTCCCGTGAGCACCACCTTCTCAGCATTGATCACAATCACATTGTCGCCGCAATCAACATGGGGCGTGTAATTCGTCTTGTGCTTCCCACGCAGGATGCGTGCAACAGTGCTGGCCAGCCTCCCAAGTACCAGGCCGGTAGCATCAATGACTACCCATTCTTTATTTACTGTGGCTTTATTGGCCGAAACAGTCTTAAAACTAAGTGTATCCACCTGAACGTTTTTTAAATTTTAATTCTATACTTCATGCCGAAAAAATCTACCTGGAATAACCAACACCGCCAGATTTGTTGATAACTTATCCTACAATAAAGTAAATCAGCACTTTAAATAATCACAAGGATGATAATAATCGGTCTGCAAAAGTATTTTCTTTTTTCAGAAATGCAAAATATTCATTCTTAAAAAATTGATTTTCTCCACGTAAGGTAATATTCACCCTCCGCTGTTAAAATCACACCCCTACCGGAAATGATCTAAATAGGAAATTTCATTACTTTTACTGGTTATTACCGCTGATTGACCAAAAAATGGGGAAGAGCAAACCAAAAAAACTGAAGGAGAGGATATTTACCTCCTACCTGACTTCCATGGTAAGCATTACCCTGGTTCTTTTCCTGTTTGGACTTTTGTTTCTGATCGTGCTCAATGCCGGCCGGCTGACAGAATATGTCAGGGAAAAAATTGGATTTACCCTGGTTTTACACGATGAGATAAACGGTACAGACCTTGAAAAGCTTCAAAAGAGCCTGGGTACAAAACCGTTCGTAAAATCGCTCCGGTATATCGACAAGGAAACCGCGGCCAGGGAACTCCAAAAGGAGTTGGGAGAAGATTTTACGGGATTCCTGGGCTACAATCCCCTCTTTTCCTCCCTGGAGGTAAAACTCTACGCCCCCTATACCCACAGCGACAGCCTGGCGATCCTGGAAAAGGACCTGATGCAGATCCCCCAGGTAAAGGAGGTATTCTACCAGCGGAGCCTTGTCTCGGTAATCAACGAGAATGTCAGGAAGATCAGCATTTTCCTTTTGATATTCAGCACCCTGATGCTTTTTGTCTTCAGTACCCTGATCAATAACACCATCCGGATCAGCATCTATTCCCAGCGCTTCATTATCAACAACATGATGCTGGTGGGAGCCACCCGCAGTTTTGTCAGAAAACCTTTTATCCGGAAAAGTATTCTTTACGGCTTTTATGGTGCGGCGCTTTCCTGTCTCCTGCTTGCCACTTTTATGTTTACCTACCAGAAGGAACTAAGCGGCGTCATTCCCCTCAACGACTTCCGAATTCTGGGTATCGTCTTCCTGATGGTCCTCAGCATGGGTATCCTGCTCTCATGGATCTCCACCCGGATCGCCGTAAACCGTTTTTTGAAAATGAAATTTGATGAATTGTTCTATTAGTGTCAAAAATCATATCTTTGACTTTCTAAATTTAACGAACAAAATGGACAAATCGCGCAAAGAGATCAAAGACAACCCCCAATTTGCCCTGGGTCCGGGGAATTACCGCTTAATGGCTAACGGATTTATCATCATTATTATAGGATTTGTCCTCATGGCTGGAGGACGAAGCGATGATCCCGCCGTATTCAATCCCAGCATCTTCAGCTTCCGCAGGATTACTTTGGCCCCGCTGATTCTCCTGTTTGGGTTTATCTTTGAGATCTATGCCATCATGAAGAAATTCAAATAAGCAGAATTTCCTC
>CAZLDP010000322.1:0-3954 GCA_964558145.1 uncultured Prolixibacteraceae bacterium
GCCATCACCGCCATGGTGGCCGGAATGGCATTGTCGATGAGCGGACTTCAGATGCAGACCATATTCAGGAATCCGCTCGCCGGGCCCGACGTATTGGGAATCAGCTCAGGAGCCAGTTTGGCTGTAGCCTTCTTTTCACTTGGCTTTCCTTCGCTCCTCGCATCAGGATTTACCCTGACCGGGAGTTGGGCTTTGGCTCTGGCCGCATGGGCCGGCTCTTTTTTCGTGATGTTGCTTGTCCTGTTTGTGTCGGCACGGGTAAACGACAATATGACGATCCTTATCCTGGGAATTCTCTTTTCAGGTGGTGCCGGAGCGGTGGTAAGCATCCTGCAATATTTCTCTAATGAGTCTTTGCTGAAATCATTTATTGTGTGGACCATGGGTAGCCTGGGAAGTATCACCTTCAGCCAGTTGTCGGTGGTTGTTCCAGCCGTGGCAGTGGGTCTCTTGCTTGCCCTTCTGAAGATGAAAGATCTGAATGCGTTTCTGCTGGGTGAAACTTACGCCCGGTCATTGGGGGTGAATATTCACCGCAGCAGGCTCACCATCTTGTTCAGCGCCAGCCTGCTCGCCGGAACAATCACCGCATTCTGCGGACCTGTAGCCTTCATCGGAATTGCCGTCCCCCATCTGGCTCGGGTGTTCTTCAGAACCGCCTCACACCAGGTACTCATCCCCGCGGTATGGCTTATGGGCGCCGATATGCTTCTGCTAAGTGATATCATTGCCCAACTGCCAGGTATGCAGACCACCCTGCCGATCAACTCGGTCACCGCCTTGTTGGGAATCCCGGTGATAATATGGATGATCCTTTCCAACAAAAAATTTGCCGCCCTATGACCCCCGACAATTCAGGAGCTGCCATCGAAATCCGCCACCTGAAGATCGGCTATCACCCTTCGAAGGGAGAGGCTCAATTCAGTAGAGGGGCTATCTCCTTCTCAGCGGGAACAGGTGAAACTGTCGCCCTCATTGGCCCCAACGGCATTGGGAAAAGCACCCTGCTCCGGACAATGGCCGGATTTCTGAAACCCCTTGAAGGGCAAATCCTGTGGAAAGGTCAATCCATCAGCCGGTTCACACCTGTGGAGTTGTCGCGAATGATCAGCTTTGTGTCGACAGAAAACCTGCAACTTCCCAACATGGCAGTTGACGAACTGGTCGCCTACGGAAGGTTTCCCTATACCAACTGGCTGGGACGACTGGACAGCAGAGACAAAAAAGTAGTGATTGACTCCCTTGAAAAAGTAGGGATGAGAAGGTATGCCCGTCGTCAGGTGGTCCAGCTCAGCGACGGAGAGCGTCAAAGGGTGTTGATTGCCCGAGCCCTGGCACAAGATACTCCTTTTATCATCCTCGATGAGCCTACCGCCTTTTTAGACATCCATAATAAATACGAAATATTCCATCTGCTCCGTCAACTGGCTCATCAACATAAAAAAACCATCGTCCTTTCCACCCATGACCTGAATATTGCCCTGCGTGAAACAGACAAACTGTGGCTGATGCTTGAACAGGAATCCCTGGAGGGCGCTCCTGAAGATGTGGTTTTGAAGGGTTGGCTCGAACACCTCTTCGATAATCCCCTGATTGGTTTCGATACCGCCGGGGGAGATTTTTACTTCACCCGCAAACCCGCGGGAAAAGCCTATGTCGTTGGGGAAGGCATTACCGCAGACTGGACAATCCGTGCACTTGAAAGAAAAGGTTTTTCTCTCACCTCCCGGGAGGAAGCTCAGGTTACCATCCGCATCCAAACCCCGCAAAATCAGGGAACAACCACCTGGCAACTTTTTTCCGCTGGCAAGCAACAGGAGTTCCGGTCCATTCACGAACTGTTGCGCGCACTCTGAAAAGTTTCTGTCAAGATATAGCGGCTCCGCCTTGGCGTTCAAATGCCTCCGGCGTTCAAAGGTTCAAAGGCTTCGCCGTTCAATGCCTTCGGCTCCGCTTAGGCGTTCAAAAGTTCAACAATGGTTCAATGGCACTGGTTCATAAGTTCAACTTGTTAATTGCTAATTCAGCTTCGCTGCCTTTTCTGTCGTCGCTCGGCATAGCTCAAGCAAGCTTGGCTCTGCACTCACTCCTAAGAAAATTGCTAATTGCTCTATTTCAACCATTTATCGAGCCACTGGGCAAATACCCGTTGCCAGAGAATTCCGTTCTGCGCTTTCATAACCCAGTGCGACTCGTCGGGGAAATAAAGAAACCAAGCGGGAATGTCACGCAATAGAGCCGCGTTGAAAGCTCCCATGCCCTGGGTAAAAGGGATTCTGAAATCATTCTCTCCATGGATGACCAGGATGGGGGTATCCCAGTTCTGCACAAACCTGTGCGGGGAAAAACCATAGGAACGCTGAGCCGTCTGATTGCTTACATCCCAGTAAGGGCCACCAATATCCCAGTTTTCGAACCACATCTCTTCGGTGGTGACATACATCTGTTCGAAGTTAAAAATGCCGCAATGGCTGATGAAAGCTTTGAAACGGCCTTCATGGTGACCAGCCAGGTAGTTGACGGCAAAACCGCCGTAACTGGCGCCAACTGCTGCCAGTCTTTCACTGTCAATATAGGGTTCCTGAGCCATTTCATCGATGGCTGACAACAAATCCTTGATATTTTGTCCTCCATAATCCTTGCTGATTTGCTCATTCCACTCCTGTCCGAATCCGGGAACTCCCCTCCGGTTGGGGGCAACGACCACATAACCGTTGGCAGCCATCATCTGAAAATTCCAGCGGTACGACCAAAACTGGCTTACCGTACTTTGGGGACCGCCCTGGCAATAGAGAATGGCCGGGTATTTCTTCGCAGGATCGAAATCGGGAGGAAAGATGATCCAGGCCAGCATTTCCTTTCCGTCGGTGGTCCGGATCCACCGCTTTTCCATCTTCCCCAATGTGAGCTGGTCGAGAATCCCCTTGTTGATGGCAGTCAGTGGTTCATCGCTGCCTGATGCCGGATCCACCAAATAGAGTTCTGCCGGCTGCGACATGGAGTTCCGGGCAGCAACCAGCCGGTCGACGGCAACAGCCAGGGAGGTGTAATTGTGCACACCGGAAGTCAGGTATTCCACCCGGCCGGAAGAAAGGTCAAGGCGGCAAATCTGCTCCGTCCCCTCAGTGGAACCCAGAAAATAAATGGCTTGGTCATCCCCGCTCCAGCATATCGATTCCACATTCTGATCAAAGCCAGCCGTTCTGTCCGATTTTTCACCGGTACGGAGATCCGCCACGAAAAGCCTGACCTTGTCGGCTTCATACCCGTCACGGGCCATACTTTCCCATGCAATCATCGTTCCATCGGGAGAAAACCTCGGATTTCGGTCAAAACCCGGCATCCCTTCCGTCAGATTTGTGGTAGAACCGGACCCGGTATCATAAAGGTAAATATCGGAATTGGTTGACAAGGAGTAGGCTTTCCCGCTCAGCTTTTTCGAGGTGTAGGCCAGCCGTTCCCCGGCCGGATCCCAGGCGATGCTCTCAATTCCCCCGAATGGCTTTACCGGCGTGTCATACCGCTCTCCCGAATTGATATCCTTCTCACCGGAGATTTTTCCGTCGTCGTAATCAGCCACAAACAGATGATTGTAGGTATAATCATGCCAACTATCCCAGTGACGGTACATCAGGTCACTTTCAAGTCTCGCATTCGCTTTGGGAAGATCTGGGAACAAATCATGGATATCCTGATCCAACTTGACACTTTTGATAAAACAGATTTTGCTCGAAGCAGGACTGTAGCTGAACCCCTGGATATCGCCCTCAGTGAAAGTGACCTGCCGCTGGTTCGATCCGTCGGGATTCATCTCCCATATCTGGGAAGTTCCGGATGCATTAGACAGGTAACCGATCTTCTTCCCGTCGGGTCTCCACTGCAGGGCCGATTCCCGGATAGAGGTATCGGTAATCCTGACCGTTTGACGATCCTCAAGGGAGATCACGTACACAT
>CAZLDP010000323.1:0-3946 GCA_964558145.1 uncultured Prolixibacteraceae bacterium
TTGCTGTTGCGTCATTCGGGGTGACAGCTTATGAACTGGCAGCAATGGGAGTGCCAAGTGTCTATCTCAGTCTTACCGAGGATCATCTGCAATCTGCATCAGTTTTTCAAAATGATGGGATGGCATTCAGTCTTGGATTAGAATCCGAAGTAATTGGGGATATGATTGCGTCTTCAGTACAATGTTTGTTGAATAACAAGGACTTATGTCAAAGTATGACAAAAAAAGCACTGAAGAAGATTGATGGGCTAGGGGCAACAAGAATTGCGCAGTTCGTAGTTTCGTCTATTATTGATCGTGGAGGATATCCGAATGAATCTCAAATGGGCTAAGGTAAATTCTTTCAAAGGGAATTTTACGAATCCAGCACTAACATTTTATCGACCTTGTCCAGTTTGTGGCTCTATCGATTCACGAGTTATATTGGAGTTCAATGATTTTCAGTTTTTTACAGATTCGAGTGCACAGCCAAAACGGGTACAGTTGAGGCAAAACCAATGTCTTCATTGCTTTGCGTTATACCTTAACCCATGCTATTCAGAGTTTGGTTTTCAGGTATTGTTTAGAGAAGCAGGGCAGTCTTATGTCTCAGATGGTTCAAACAGACATAAGGAACAAATAGAGTGGATGGAGCAACGAAACTTACTGAGTAAAAAAATGAGTGTTATGGACATAGGATGTTTCGATGGCAGATTTCTCGCACAAATGCCTGACAGTATTTCAAAAATTGGTGTTGATATCGATGCCACCGCAATTCAGTGCGGTCGCCAGAAGTTTGCTTCGGCAGATATTGATTTCATTTGTAGTGATTTTGAGACATTTCATTATAATAAGCCTCCCCATATCATTACAATGTTCCATGTTTTGGAACACCTTCCTCGGCCTTTATCTGTTTTATTGAACCTGAGAAAAACTTCTAATGCTTCAACAAAACTTATTGTTGAAGTTCCAATACTCGAAAATAGCGCAACAAATGATATTAATGGATTTTTCTCTGTTCAGCACATGACCCATTTCAGTAGGTCGAGTTTAAAAAACTGTTTTAATCTGAGTGGATGGCATATAGTTGATTGGGATGAACAAGCAGGATATAACGGATGCAGAGTTGTTGCTGTTCCGTCGGATGGGAAATGTGCAATTGAGGTTGATCCCACCAATACTCTCTCGGTTCACAAATACATGACCAATTGGTACAATAAATTGGCGGAAGTAGAACGCAAACTCAATGCTTGTGAAAAGAGCAGGCAATACATCATATGGGGGGGTGGGCTACATACGGAATTTCTCTACCAAACAACATCGTTTTTTCATTCAAACCCATCTCAACAATATATCATTGTTGACAGTGATGTGATGAAACATGAGAAGAGCTGGAGAGGGATACATATAATGAAACCGGATCAACTTGTTGGATTAAATTGGATGAACAAAAAACTTTTAATTTCAAGCTATGGAAGCCAGAACGGCATCGAGCATGCAGCAAAACAGCTCGGTGTTCCATCCGGTTGTATTGTGAAATTATACGATCAAGTAAGAGTCTATTAAGATGACAAATATATGTATTATTATCATCCTGAATCTGTTTATAAAAAAGAGCAAAAAACTATGATGTACAATGATGGAAGGATAAATTTATGAATGGCGCAGAATTTATAGCCTCTCATATAAAAGGTCAAGGTATCAAAAGGGTATTTACGTTCCCCGGTGGGACAATAGCGCCACTGCTAGACGCCCTGGTGACGGAAGGTATTGAAATTGTGTGCGCTCGCCACGAACAAGGTGCTGGGTATATGGCGCTTGCAGCTGCCAGGTTAACTCATACGCCCCAGGTTGTTATGGTTACTTCTGGACCGGGAGTCACAAATCTGGCAACGGTAATTGCCGACGCATATTTCGATTCAACCCCTCTCGTTGCCATAACGGGTCAGGTAGGCTCAGGCGATTTGCTGAGCGGGAGGCATGTAAGACAATGCGGCTTTCAACAGGTTGAAACCGTTTCCCTCATGAACTCCATAACAAAGGCTTCATGCCGTCCCTTGAAACCAAAGCAACTTGAAGCCATGCTTGAAAATGCGTTTAAGATGACAAACGAAGGGCGCCCGGGACCGGTTGTTATAGACCTACCAATGGATGTTCAAAACGCGTCGTTTAATGGTACACGGAAAAAGAAATCAGAAAGAAAGCAAAAACTACCATCCATACCAGAGGATCAGTTGACTAAGGCTTCAGAGATTATTGCGCACGCAGAGAGACCTGTAATTTTAGCAGGACAAGGAGTGATAATCTCAAAAGCAGTCACAGAGCTCCGTTCCCTGGCAGAGTCAAGAAATATTCCGGTGGCCATGAGTCTCCTTGGCCTGGGCATTGTTTCAGGGAATTCGGCACTTTCATTAGGTTTTGCTGGGCATACTGGAAGTCAATATGCTGCCCTCGCGATTCATGAGGCGGATGTGCTTATCGTTGTAGGGGCTCGCCTCGATGTTCGACAAACAGGAACCATGCCTGAACAGTTTTCGCCTCGTGCCAAAATAATCAGAATTGACGTTGATGAACAGGAACTTCGGTATTCTAGGGTAAAATGTCATATTAGCATCAGAGCCGATATTAAAAATTTCCTTTCAAGGCTCCTTGAGTCTATAAAAAATGAACCAACAATCAATATTAGCAAATGGCATAAACAAATTGCACAGTGGAAGAGCCTTTATCCACTCACATATAAGAACGGTGACGATGTTGTTAAGCCTCAACAGATTATCAATGCTGTGGATCAGGAGTCAGTTAATAAGGAGGTGATTGTCACGTCAGGGGTTGGATCACACCAGCAGTGGAGTGGCCGTCATTTTACCTTTGATTACCCCAGAAGGATATGGCTGACTTCAGGTGGACATGGCGCAATGGGCTACGATCTGCCCAGTGCTATTGGTGCACAGTTGGCCCACCCTGACCGCCTTGTTGTATCTTTCATTGGTGACGGGTCCTTTCAGATGAACATTCAGGAACTGCAGTCTGTAGTCGAATTTGAAACCCCAATAAAGATTTTTATTCTTGATAACCAGAGGCTCGGCCTCGTCTCACAGTTTCAACTCCTGAATTGGCACATTGATCCAACAACAGGGAATAAATCAAATCCTGATTTTTCTAAAATAGCTAAAGCTTATGGAATAAAAACATTCCGGATCGACAAGAAAGAGTCGATAAAAAAAGTTGTCAGAGATGCGTTAAACCACAAAGGACCTGCCCTTGTTCACTGCATTATTGATCAACATGAAGACGTTCTCCCTATGTTACTCGCTGGATCAACTATGGACAAGATGCTGCTACCAACACAGGTAGAGGTAATGAAAAGAAATGAACGAACATAGGACTGAGGCAAAATATTTGTTAAAAGATAAAGTAGCTCTTATTACAGGAGGAGACCGCGGAATAGGAAAATCAATAGTACAGCAGTTTTCAGATCAAGGAGCCAGAGTTGCTTATACATATTACGAGCGAAAAAAGTCAGCCCTTAATTTTGAGAGAGAGCTTATAAGAGATGGTAAAGATGTCATGGCAATTCAACTGGATCTATCAAACCGAAAAAGCATCCAGACTGTCATAAATAAGGTTCAAACAAAATGGGATTCTATATCGATACTTGTCAACAACGCAGCCATAGCCCAGGAAAAGCCATTCGAATCCATCAACGATAGCGACTGGGATACAATGCTCAAAATCAATTTGAGAGGCCCCTTTATCTGTTGCCAAGAAGTCCTTCCTGGTATGATTGATAGAAGGTGGGGAAGAATAATTAATATTGTCTCACTTGGCGGGCAATGGGGTGGATTCAACCAAGTCCATTATGCGGTTGCCAAGGCAGGACTTATCAATTTGACCCGTTCTATTGCCAAAATATACAGCAGAAATGGCATCACATGCAATGCTGTCTCTCATGGATTAGCAGCAAGCG
>CAZLDP010000324.1:0-3942 GCA_964558145.1 uncultured Prolixibacteraceae bacterium
TAGCTCAAGCAAGCTTGGCTCTGCACTCGCTCCTAAGAAAATTGTTCATTGCTCCGTCTCTTCTATGTTGAACAGGATTTTTTTCCCTCTTTACTTTATTACCGCACTCAATGTCACAAGTCAGGACCTGATCGGCGCCATTCCACATTCATGCTTGAACCTATTGCATATCAGGGAGCCGCAATTTTAAAACAACCTGGGTAACTCAATCAGATCGGGTACTACAAAGGCTTTGGGGAACCGATGCTGAATCTCGTTCATCAGCTTGAGTGCGTCGTTTTTTGTTCTAAAATCACCTACCCTGACTTTGAAATCGGGCGATACATAGGTGATGTACACATTGATGTCGGGATAGGAAGCCAGAAACTCACTTTTGATGCTCTGGGCTTTCTGCTTGGCATTCATTTCCGAAGAAAAGAAGATTTCAACCCTGAACCCCTGTGTTTTCCCTCCCTGCTGGTTGCGCCTGATATGGAGCTTAACCAGTTCAGTGAGCTTGGGATCCTGGTTGTTTCTCACGAAAATATCGGACGACTGGCTTCGGGAGGAGTTTTCCTCCCTGGCGCTGATTTGGGAAAATCCCGGTCCAGTGATCAGGAGAAAGAAAAACAGTATCAGGATTCTTTTCATCTTATGCGGTCTGCATGCGTGCAAATATATACACATTATTACAATTATAGCTTTCCCCATGATACTCACCTTCTTATTTCACATTTAAATAAGACGTTGAAAAAAAAGATTTTTTTGGGTGAAATTATTTTTCACCTACTTTTGTTGCATTAAAAACGAAAGGATGCCGGGAAAATTATATATTGAAACCTATGGTTGCCAGATGAATGTGGCCGACAGCGAAGTAGTTGCCTCTGTTTTGAAGGAGAAGAATTACACCCTGGCTGCCACGGCGGAAGAAGCCGATGCGATTCTGGTCAACACCTGTTCGGTGCGCGATAATGCCGAACAGCGCATCTGGGGCCGGCTTGATTTGTTCAGCAGTTATAAGCGGAGGCGGAAAGAGTTGATTGTGGGAGTTATCGGGTGTATGGCAGAACGGCTGGGCGAGGATTTTTTCCGGCATAAGGCGGTTGATCTGGTCGCGGGGCCCGATGCCTATCGCGATTTGCCCTTTCTTTTTGAAAAGGCGGAAAGGGGGGAGAAAGCCATCAATGTGAATCTTTCGGAGATTGAGACTTACGACAGGATAATTCCGGTAAGAATCGGCGACTCCGCGATCTCCGGATTTGTGAGCATCACCCGCGGATGCAACAATTTCTGTACCTACTGTATTGTTCCTTATACCCGCGGCCGGGAAAGGAGTCGGAATCCACAGGATATCCTCAGTGAGATCGGTGATCTCGATTCCAGAGGATACAAAGAGGTTACCCTGCTGGGGCAAAATGTCAACTCCTACAAATGGCATCCTGCGGATGAACGAAAACCATTCCTATTCAAGGATTTGTTAGAGATGGTGGCGGTATCTTTCCCCCGGATGAGAATCCGGTTTACTACTTCTCACCCGAAAGACATGAGCGATGCCATCCTTAGAACCATCGCGGCGCACCCGAACATCTGCAGGCATATCCATCTGCCGGTTCAGTCGGGCAGTTCGCAGGTACTGAAACGGATGAACCGTAAGTACGACAGGGAATGGTACCTTGACCGGATCAGGGCTATCCGTGATATCATCCCCGGTTGTGGAATTTCTACCGATATTTTCTGCGGTTTCAGCGGCGAGACTGCCGAAGATCACCAGTTGAGCCTTCGCCTGATGGAGGAGGTCCGGTTCGATATGGCCTTTATGTTCAAATATTCGGAGCGTCCGGGCACCTATGCGCACCGGCATCTTCCCGACGATGTGCCTGAAGAGGAAAAAGCCGGCCGGCTGGAGGAAATCATCGGGCTGCAGAATAGAATCTCACACGAGAAAAACCGGGAGGATGTGGGTAAATTGTTTGAAGTACTTGTGGAGGGGGTATCCAAAAAGTCGGACCAGATGCTCTTTGGCCGTTCATCCCAAAACAAGGTGGTGGTTTTCCCGGCTGAAAACAGCCGCAAGGGGGAGCTGGTCACCGTCCGAGTTACCGGGTGTACACAGACCACCCTGATCGGATATCTGGAACCTTCGCTTCCGGAAGAGACGGCTTATGCCTGACACTTACCGGTCATCCTCGTTGAAACCCTGTAAAACTGAGAAAATGGCCGGCGAATTCAATGCGGGGAACTGACTAAGGAACAGGGAGAGCGGGAGACAGGGATATCTTGCCAAAGAGCAGGGGAGTAAAGTTGCGAAAGAGCAACCGGATCACTGAACCAAGGGATCAGATAATCACCGGGTCACCGAATTACCGGAACAGAAACAGAATAAGCATATGATACAGGTCAGAATGGCAACGCCTGACGATGCCGGTATGATTGAGCAATTTCAGTTGGCAATGGCTGAAGAGACCGAACAGTTGAAACTCGACCCTGATGTGGTACACCACGGGGTGGGGGCTGTTTTTAAAAACCCGGCTCTGGGGTGTTATTACGTGGCAGAACGGGAAGGAAAAGTCATCGGAAGCCTTTTAACCACCTATGAATGGAGCGACTGGCGGAATGGTACTGTGCTGTGGATCCAGTCGGTGTATGTGTTGCCGGGATTCAGGCGGATGGGTGTATACCGAAAAATGTACGGTCAGCTCCAGGAGAAGGTCAGGCACGACGCAGGGCTCCGGGGGATCAGGCTTTATGCCGACAAGTCGAATGGCGCTGCCCACCGGGTATACCTTAACCTGGGAATGAATTCCGATCATTACCTGACCTTTGAATGGATGAAATAGACCGGTATATGGCGAGCCCGTTTACGAAACTGGAGTTACTGGCCCCGGCAGGGAGCGGTGATACAGGGATCGCCGTCTTTGACACACCCAAGTTGGCAGGAGAACGGGTTGCCATGCTAAGGATTTCAAACAGCATTGAGGCCCGGAGAGGGCGGAACGCAATACCTAGTCTAAGACGGATTGGTGGGTTCAGGCGAATTGATTATTTTTACTCCGGAGAGTGACGGTTGTGGTAACGAAGTTATACAAAATGATCAGAGAGGGGGAGCACCAACGGCAGGATTTTAAATACTGCATCAGTGATTCCCGGAAGATAGCCCGCTCATTGGTTGCCTTTGCCAACAGCGAAGGCGGCAGTTTGCTGATCGGAGTGAAGGATAACGGTCACATTGTGGGGGTCCAGTCGGAAGAGGAATATTACATGGCCGAATCGGCAGCACGGATCTACAGCAACCCTCCCATTCCGTTCACAGTCCGGCAATGGAATGCAGAAGGAAAAACCGTTCTCGAGGTCAAAGTGGAACCCAGTACGGAAAAACCCCATTTTGCAAGGGATGAAAATGGAAGGTGGAGCGCATGGGTTCGTCATCATGATGAAAACAAACTGACCCCCAGGGTATTGATTGATTCCTGGAAAAAGCAGAAGAGCAAGGAGGGTGTATTGGTTCGTTACGATGAATCGTGGAAATTCCTGCTGGAATATCTCGACAGAAATGAGTTCATCTCTGTATCCGCACTTGCCCGCAAAGGCACCCTTCCTTACCGGAAGGCCGAATTACTGATTGCCGATTGCATTGTCATCGGAATTGTCCAGCCAATTTTCACTGAAAAGGGGATGCTTTATAAATTAAACCGGCAATTCGACCTTGATGCCTGGAAAATAAAGGAGAAAATCAGAAACAAATAACAGCAAAAGCGGTTTTCCTTGAATTCCTGCGTGCCGATCTTCCTACACCGTTTCCATTTCAGCAGTCAGCAACCCGATTTTTTTAAACCCCACGCAACATTTTTGCTAAATTTATTGTCATACACTAATTGTTCAATGCCTACGGCTTCGCCTCGGCGTTCAAAGGCACTACGTGCCGTTCAAAAGTTCAACTTGTTAATTCAGCTTCGCTGCATTTTC
>CAZLDP010000325.1:0-3913 GCA_964558145.1 uncultured Prolixibacteraceae bacterium
GAACCATTTTCCCAAGGCGTTGCCTTGGGCTGGCATAAGCTGTCCCTTCGGGACGAAATGGAAAACACACCCTCCAAAAAAGCAATTAGCAATGAACAAGTTGAACCTTTGAACAATTGTTGAACCTTTGAACGGCGTAGCCTTTGAACCCTTGAACTACTTTTTTATCATGATGGTTTGTTCCCTGTTGGGACCCACGGAGGCGATGGTTACGGGGATGCCGGTCTCTTCTTCGATGAAGCGGATGTAATTTCGCAGGGCATCGGGAAATTCTTCCTGATTTTTGATGCCGGTTAGATCGGTTTTCCATCCCGGGAGTTCCACATAAATGGGTTTGACCCGGTCATCGATTTCGAAGGGGAAGGTCTCGACCACCTCGCCGTTGATCTCGTAACCCACGCAGACCTTCAGCATTTCGAACTGGTCAAGGACGTCGATTTTCATCATGATCAAGCCGGTCACGCCGTTAAGCATAATCGCATAGCGGAGTGCCACCAGGTCGAGCCACCCGCAGCGGCGGGGCCTTCCGGTGGTGGAACCGAATTCGTTGCCTGCCTTTCGCATGGCGTCACCGACGTCATTTTTCAGTTCTGTGGGGAAAGGGCCACTCCCCACGCGGGTGCAATAGGCTTTGAAAATACCTAATACATTGCCGATTTTTGAGGGGGCTATCCCTAATCCAGTGCAGGCGCCTGCACAAATGGTATTCGAGGAGGTGACGTAGGGATACGACCCGAAGTCGATGTCGAGAAGGGTGCCCTGGGCTCCTTCGGCAAGCACCGATTTCCCCTGATCCAGCATCTCGTTGAGGTAATGTTCACTATCGATGAATGGAAAGCGCTTCAGCACCCCCACGCCTTCGAACCACTCCTTTTCGCAGGCTTCGAGTCTCTCCTGGTAGTCGAAATTGTAGTAATCACGCAACAGTTTTTTATGATGGCCGGTTTTTTCGGCATACTTCGCTTCGAAATTGTGGCTGATATCTCCCACCCGCAAGCCTTCACGCCCGATCTTGTCGCGGTAGGTGGGGCCGATTCCTTTCAGCGTGCTGCCGATACGGGCCTCTCCTTTGGCCTGTTCAGAGGCTATGTCGAGCAGCCTGTGCGTGGGAAGAATCAGGTGGGCTTTTTGCGAGATGAAGAGGTTTTCGGTTAGCAAAAATCCTTTGCTCGAGAGGTTTTTTATCTCTTCGCTGAAAATAACGGGATCGATCACTACCCCGTTCCCAATGATGTTTACCTTGTTACTTCTGAAAATACCGGAGGGAATGGTGTGCAAAACCTGTTTGATATTGTTGAATTCCAAGGTGTGACCCGCATTAGGCCCACCCTGAAACCGGGCAATAATATCGTAACGGGGGGTGAGCACATCCACCACTTTCCCCTTCCCTTCATCGCCCCACTGCAGGCCTAATAAAACATCTGCCTTCATTGTCGTTTCTCTTTATTCTGTTGATTTTTAAAGTTTTAAGTTCCCAGGATGCAAATGGCGCCCTTTTCGGCGTTTACCCTGTTGAGGCCCCCAAAAGTAGTAAAAATAATGCTCGGCCAACGTGGTCAGGTTAGGCTAAGCTAAGAAGAGGAGTATCATTATTTGAAGTGCACCGGGTACGGGTTAATCATTTGCCGGGAAATGGTGCCCGTAAATGTAGAGTGTATGGTGCGAAAGCCGGAAGTTGTGCTTCAGACAGGTCTCCTCAATGATTTCCCGGATGCGCGGATCGTTGAATTCCACCACTTGCCCCGAGTGAATATCGATCAGGTGGTCGTGCTGTACCTTGGCAAATGCCTTTTCAAACTGGGCAATATTCCGCCCGAACTGGTGCTTGATCAATAATTTACATTCCAGCAACAGATCAATGGTATTGTAGAGCGTAGCGCGGCTTACCCTGTAATTCTTGTTCTTCATCGAAATGTAGAGCGATTCCACATCAAAATGGCCTTCACGTGAATAGATCTCGTCTACAATGGCATATCTTTCAGGCGTTTTCCTGTGACCATGTGTCTCCAGATATTCGGTAAACATCAATTTCACCGCATCCCTTGTTTTCTGGCTATTCATACTTAAACCAAATTTAAATAGGGATTCAAAATTAGAATTATTTTTATATCCTGCACGGTGAAGGGATTAATCGTTCAGATTTTCGACACGGGTGACCTTGTCGATCCCCTTGATTTTGCTGAGTTCGCCGATCAGGATGTTTAAATCGTCGGCATTGTGGATGTAAAGGAAGAGGTCGCCTTCGAAAAGTCCGTCGTGGGTATCGAATTTGACCGATCGCATGTTGATGCTGTGGAGTTTGGAAATGATAGTGGTCACATCGTTGACGATTCCCAACCGGTCGAAGCCGCTAAGGTTGATGCGGGTTAGGTACGACAGTTTTTTGAACCGGGTCCACTTGGCGGTGATGATTTTATAACCATGGCTGGCCACCAGTTTTTCCGCTTTTGGGCAATTTTTCTTGTGGATGATGACGTGGTCGCCGGCGCTGATATACCCGATCACATCGTCGCCGGGGATGGGATTGCAGCATTTGGCAAGGCTGTAGGCGATTCCTTCGGGATTCTCCTTCAGGAGAAAGGGTTTTTTCTTGTCAATCAGGTCAACTGGTTCCTCTGTGTTCTCATCGTCGGCCGGTACTTCCACCCCTTTCTTTTTCCCCTTGAAGGTGATGTTCCAGTATTTGATGAATTTGTTGACCGATTTCCGGGCAAGGATTTTGTCGAGATCTTCGAGTTTAACGATGCCCATGCCCACTTCAGAGAAAAGTTGTTCCTTGTTGTTCATGTTGTAGTGGGCGACAATTTTCTTGATCGTGTTGGCAACCAGGGGGGCATTTAGTTTTTTGATGGCTTCTTCGACCATTATTTTCCCCGCCTCGAGGTGTTTGCGGTTGTCGGCCCTCAGGGCTTCCTTCACTTTACTTCTGGCTTTGGCTGTGGTGGTGAAGCTGAGCCATTCGTGCTGCGGGGTCTGGTTCTCTGAGGTGAGGATTTCCACCTGGTCGCCGTTCTGTAAGATCTGGTTGGGGGGCACCAGTTTCTGGTTGATTTTTGCTCCGATGCATTTGTTCCCCAGATTGGTGTGAATTTCGTAGGCTACATCGATGACAGAAGAATTTTTGGGCAGTTTGATGGTTTTTCCCTTTGGGGTAAAGACCACGATATCAGAGGCAAAGAGGTCAAGTTTGAATTCGTCTATGAATTCAAAAGCGTCGTATTCCGAATTGGCCAGGTGATCGCGAAGCCTGACGATCCAGCGGTCGAGTTCATTCTCGGGCGACTGGGAATCCTTGTATTTATAGTGGGCGGCAAATCCGTATTCCGCAATCTGGTCCATTCGTTCAGTGCGGATCTGTACTTCTACCCATTTCCCCTGGGGGCCCATCACGGTCACATGAAGCGATTCGTAACCATTGGCCCGGGGCATGGTGATCCAGTCTCTGATACGGTCGGGTTTGGGTGGGTAAATGTCGGTAACCAGGGAGAGTACCTCGAAGCATTGCCGTTTTTCGGAGATTGTGGGTTTGGCCTTCAGGATGATCCGGATGGCCAGCAGGTCATAAACCTCGTCAAAAGTCACTCCTTTGGTGTGCATCTTGGTCCAGATCGAAAACATCGATTTGAGCCGGTGGGTTACCGTACATTCGATATTCTCTTCGGCCAGCCTTTTCCGGATGGGGGTGATAAACTCGTTGACCAGGTAATTCCGTTTCTCTTCCTGGTCGTGGAGCTGGTAGAGGAGGTGGTTATAATCTTCGGGATGTTTGAATTTGAAGCTCAGTTCCTCCAGTTCGTTTTTGATGGCATAGAGGCCGAGGCGGTGGGCCAGGGGGGCGTAAAGATACAGGGTTTCACCCGACACCTTGAGCTGTTTCAGGGGGGGGAGCGATT
Source organism: uncultured Prolixibacteraceae bacterium (assembly GCA_964558145.1). Lineage (GTDB taxonomy): Bacteria > Bacteroidota > Bacteroidia > Bacteroidales > Prolixibacteraceae > UBA1413. The sequence goes on from CAZLDP010000325.1 coordinate 3,894, forward strand.
CCAATGTCCGCATGTTGTGC
>CAZLDP010000326.1:0-3909 GCA_964558145.1 uncultured Prolixibacteraceae bacterium
GCCCAAGGGAGTACAGATTGGCGCTATCACCTACAGTTTCCGGAGTATGCCCGACCAATCGATACAAGCCAATCTGGATTACCTGGTTCAGTCGGGGCTGAACTCGACTGAGTTAATGGGCGGTCCCGTCGAGGAATATGCAGGAATCCCCAAAGTGAGGGATCCGAAGGTGATCAAAGAATGGAGGACCACGGTAAAAATGGATAAATTCAAAGAGATCAGGAAGATGTTTGACAAAAAGAAGGTAAAAATCGATATCCTGAAACTGGGCGATCCCAAATGGTCGGACGAAGAGATTGATTACGCTTTTAACGTTTGCAAAGTATTAGGCGCCAGAGGGATCAGCATGGAGATCTCGGAACAGACCGCAAAACGGATGGCCCCCTTTGCCAAAAAACACAACCTGTATGTAATCCTTCACAACCACCTTCAGCCTGGCGATCCCAATTTCAGTTTTGATAGAATCCTTGCCCATGGGGAAATGCTGATGCTCAATTTTGATTGCGGCCACTATTACGGTGCTACCGGACTGCATCCCAATGCACTGATCGAAAGACTCCACGACCGTATTGCCAGCATTCACATCAAGGACAAGACAGGGGCAAAGGCTGCTGAACCCAATCAGAATCGGCCTTTCGGAAAGGGAGAAACCCCGGTGACGGACATTCTGCAGTTGGTGCAGAAAAACAACTGGCCCATTACCTGCGACATTGAATTGGAATACCCTATTCCTGAAGGGTCTGACGCAGTGAAAGAAACTGCGAAATGCGTGGAATATTGCCGTGCTGCCTTAGCGAAATAATGCAAGAAAGAGAATCAGATACGATCAACCCGGTCAGGGCCGGGTTGATCGTATAACTGCAGTTGCAATGACATAACCAATACTTGAAACCATGAAGAAACTGATCGTTGTCGCTTTATTGCTGGTTGCCATCAGCATGAACGCGGCTGCCCAGCCGAAAATCTGGGATGAAACGGATGCCCAGAAAGTCGAACGAATGAAATGGTGGACCGATGCCCGCTTCGGAATGTTCATCCATTGGGGGTTGTACGCCCTGCCCGCCCGCCACGAGTGGGTGCAGAACCGGGAAAAGATCACCCCGGAAGAATACAGGAAATATTTCGAGATTTTCAATCCCGACCTTTACAATCCCGCTGAATGGGCTAAGATGTGCAAGGAAGCCGGGATGAAATATGCGGTAATCACCTCGAAGCACCACGAAGGATTCTGCCTCTTTGATTCCAAATTCACCGACTATGATGCCGTGAATACCCCCTACGGAAAAGATCTGATCAAAGCGTGGGTCGATGCCTTCAGGGCCGAAGGATTAAAAATCGGATTTTACTACTCGCTGATTGACTGGCATCACCCCGATTTCACTGTCGACAGGGTCCATCCCCTGCGTGTGTCGACCCAGGAAGAGTATGACAAGCTGAATCAGGGGCGCGACATGGACAAATACAGGATATTTCTGAAAAACCAGGTCCGGGAAATCCTGACCAATTATGGCAAGATCGACATTTTATGGCTTGATTTCTCCTATCCCGGCGAGTTCGGAAAAGGGCGCGACGACTGGGATTCCGAAGGACTGGTGAAAATGGTGAGGCAGTTGCAACCCGGGATTATCATTGACGACAGGGCCGACCTGAAAGAGTATGCCGGAGGATGGGATTTCATTACCCCCGAACAGTACAAGGTTGACCAATGGCCCATGGTGGACGGGAAAAGGGTTCCCTGGGAAACCTGCCAGACTTTTTCAGGCAGTTGGGGATACTACCGCGATGAACAAACCTGGAAGGACAACAAACAACTTTTGGTATTGCTGATCGAAAGTGTCAGCAAAGGGGGCAACCTGCTGCTGAATGTAGGTCCCACTGCCCGTGGAGTCTTTGACTCCCGTGCCCAATCCGCATTAAAAGGAATGGGTGAGTGGATGAAATATCACAGCCCGTCGATCTACCAATGTACCGAAGCCCCGGCAGAGTTTCAGGCGCCAGCCAATACCCTCCTTACCTACAACCCGGTTACCCGCCGGCTCTACATCCACCTGCTCGACTATCCCCTGCAGAACCTGAGGCTTCCGGGCTATAAGGGGAAAGTCAAATACGCCCAGTTCCTACACGACGCTTCAGAAATTAAGGTAAGTTCTCCCCCGCATCGAAACCGCGGAGGAGATCTCGACACAGACAACGACCTGAGCCTTTCCCTTCCGGTGACCAAACCGCAAGTGGAAATCCCGGTAATCGAGGTTTTCCTGAACTAATTCCGCGGTAGCCTATTGAACCGGCACCACCACGATCTCATTTTTACCCTTCTTTTTCGGGTGGTTTACCGTGAAAACAATACGGGTGATGCTTTTCCAGTAACGCTTCAGCCCGCCATCGGTTATTTCGTTATACTCGATCTTTGGGGTAACACTCCGGGGATTATACCTCATCTCCAGGTTGAATCCCTCACCTTCAAGGATCAATTTGCCCGGAGCACCTTCAGTGACCTTGCAACTGGTCACGAAATTGATCGTGGTGGGTTCAGTACCTGTAGTAGTGAGCTGGTAAGTGTCGCCGATCACAAATTTTTTTCCTCGCTCCAGGGTATAGTAGCGTAACCATTTCGCAACACCGGCAGTTTCGGGATATGCCTTCGCGATATCGGTGGAGAAAACCGCTTTTTGGGCATCGGCGCTGAATGTGGAATGGGCAGCCACAAAATTCCGCCCTTCCTTCTGGTCCACTCCATTGATTTTGGGAAGATTGTGGTATTGCGACTGCATGGTCCAGATTTCATAACGCTTGCTGCTGAAAGTCTTGGCCGTATAAGTTTCCCGGCCAATATCGACCAGACAGGGCTTCCCGTTGTAATACATCACACATGAGCCCAAATCGTTGTGGTTGTGGCTCTCCGCGTTGTGGCCCCCTTTGGCGGCAAAAAAGAAACCCTCAGAGGTTCCGGCTTTGTCCCTTGCCCCGGCCACCTCGGTGTCGGGAAGCCAGAAATCACTGATCAGCGCATTTTCAGCTTCCGCCGTGGCAATTTCCTTCAAATGCATCAACTGCATGATCTGCTCGTCGATTTTTCCACCGGGTGGCCGAGTACCCCACTCCTGTTTGGCAGCCAGAAAAGCTCCGAATTTCTGCATTACCGGATCCTGGATACTTTTGCCGTAGCTGTAAATAATCTGGGGACGACCTCCAGTAGTGGCATCGGCATCGGCGAAATTGATGAAATAGGGATATTCGATGTAAGCCTTGTAGATATAACTTCCCATGTTCCGGATCAGCGGTTGTTCATAAACGTCGAACTTACCTCCAGTAGCCCTGCCAAGCAGGTCGAGACACTGGTATAGCGAGGCACCTGCCCTGCCCCAGTAGGAAGGACCTTCATCGCACCCTCCATCATCGGGATACACATTGACAAACTGGTCTAACGATCTGACTACCTTCTCAACACCCTTGATTCTTTTGGCCTGGTCATCCTCAAGAATAAGGATGGCGGTGAGCATGTTGTGGTTGGTCCATGGATTCCAGTTGTTGACCGACCGGCTTCCTTCAAGCCCCTGCCACCAGAAATCATTCCGCTCGTAATAGGGAATTACCGACTTTTTCATGATCTCATTTTTCAGCCGTTTGGCAATCAGGGGATGAATCTTGTCGAACTCCTCTTTGAAAAGGAACCAGGTCCATGAGAGAATGTTGGTGATTTCCCCCACCCCCAGGTCAATGACCGGCTCGTCGGCATCGGGCAGACCGTGGGGCGCTTTCTGGGCGGTGAGATGGGCCGACCATCCCCACCAGGTTTGCTCGCTGTAAAACCATGCCCCGTTGACAATCTGGTCGATAAACCGGCCTTTCCCTTCGGCCAGCTCTCCCATGACCAGCGCCAACAGTGCATTCTGCGGGGCTGCATAGGCC
>CAZLDP010000327.1:0-3887 GCA_964558145.1 uncultured Prolixibacteraceae bacterium
GTCGGTACCCACTTCAATGGTGTTCGATTTTTCCCACAGGAGGGTGGGGTTGGCCAAGCCCGTCTGGAGGAACCCAATCGCCCCGTTATAGGCAGTCTGGGATCCGTAAGAACCCTGGAGCTCATAAATTCCGATTCCGCCGACATTACCGTTCTTACCCCAGCTCCCTCTCAGCTTCAGGTAGGAGAGCCAGTTTTCAGTGGGTTTCATAAACCCTTCCTTGTGCATCAGCCAACCCAGAGAGAAGGCCGGGAAGGTTCCGTACCGGTTATCGCCTAACAAGCGGGAATAGCCGTCCCTTCTAACGGTCAGAGTCAGCAGGTACTTTTCATCATAGTTGTAGTTGACGCGGCCAAATCCCGAGAAGATTCTTTCATTGCTGTGCCACGAATCGGTGCTTCTGGTTTGCTGTTCGGTATTGTTCTTGGTCAGCCCCAGATCCTGGAAGTCATCGGTCGGAGCCAGGGAACCTGCAGCACTCAACCCCTTGTTGAAAGCATCGTAAAACTCACCACCCACCATCGCATTGATGTTGTGCTTGTCCAGGTATTTGCTCTCGTAGTTGGCAATGGCGTTATAGGTCTGGCGAATGGTCCGGTCAAACTGAGCCGAAGAATTCCGGGTCCGGTTCCAACCGGTATTGGGGTTAGTATAACTCATGATGCCGGTCCTGAAATCCTTGTTGAAGGCTTCCAGAAACGACTCGTCATACATCAGAATGGCGCTTAACCTGACATAAAGCCCTTTCATGATGTCGGCCCTGAAAGCCTGATTGAGGGTGAACTTGTCAGACTGGTTGTCGCGTTTGTATTTGTCAATATTGAAGGCAGGGTTTCCGTCACTGGCATCGCGGCCCAGAATCCACTCGCCGTTTTCGTTGGTTTCCCTCAATGTGGGAGGTGCCGAGAGCATACGGGCCCAGTAGTTGGTTTCGCCATTTTGCAGGGACTGATCCCTCCATTTAGCCCGGGCATACTGAATGCCGCTTTCAGAAGTGATGTAGTCGTTGATTTTATAATCCCCGTTTAAGGCAAAGTTAAGCCTGTTATAGAAGGTAGCCAGCGACAAACCGCCTTCGTCGTAATACCCCAGGTTGGCAAAATATTTGCCCCTGTCGTTACCCCCGCTTATACCCACGTTGTAATCCTGGGTGATGGCCGTTTTGTTGAGGCCGTAATCGCCGTAATTGAAATCCCTGTAAAGGAGGTCATAATAGGTTCCGTTGGGATCATAATTTCCGGCGGCATTGGTCTTAATCACGTCCTTCATGGTTTTCCAGCCGCTCTTGGACTGGAGTTCCTTGTTGGCATCGGTAAGGCGCATCACGCTCCAGATGGCTGTGGAGTTGTAATTTCCGTCAAGGATGTTCCCGTTGGTATCCTTGTACTGGTTGCCGGTACCGCGCGGACCTACCCCGGCCACATTGGTGATGGCCAACGTTCCGTTAAGGATAGCCTGCTCGGCCCCCAGGCGAGCCCATTTGATATAGCCTGCGGCATCTTCAAAATCGTAGGGGACATTCAGAAAACTGACGCCTCTTTTTACCTTCACGTTGACCTGAGCTGCACCAGATTTTCCCCTTTTGGAGGTTATCAGGATCACACCGTTGCTCGCCCTCGCACCGTAAATAGCTGTAGCGGAAGCATCCTTCAGCACTTCAATACTGGCGATCTCTTCAGGATTGATGTCGCTCATGGAGCCTCTGATCTGGCCGTCCATGATAATCAGGGGACTACCCGAACCGTCAAAATTGGTTCCCCCTCTGAGTACGATGGAAGGAAGGGATCCGGGACGGCCCGTGGTAGTGGCCACCCTTAAACCGGGGATGGTCCCAGCAAGGGCCTGAGCCGGGTTGGAGCGTACTCCTGTTTCAAGTAATCTGGCATCGAGTTTGGTTACCGATCCGGTTATGGTGCTTCTCTTTTGGGTACCATACCCCACGATCACCACCTCATCCAGCGCCTTGGTAGCTTCCTTCAGTGCAATATTGAATACTTGATTGTCACCGATTGGCATGGTCACCGTAGAGTAACCCACCATGGAAAACATAAGCTCTGCGGAAGTGGCCGGAACAGCCAGAGAGAAATTCCCATCGATGTCGGTAATGGTCCCCACAGTAGTTCCTACTACCACGATGTTAACGCCGGGTAGGGTCGAGCCATCGCGGGCATCGGTAACCGTACCGGTTACCGTCACCTGGGCCAGAACCTGACCGAACGACAGCAGAACTGCCAGGGCCAGTAAAACCGGCTTCAGTACAGAAAGTTTGTTCATAGCATTCGAATTAATGGTTAAATTGTTTATATTTGTCTTATGTATTACATAACACGACAAAAATAATTGCATTATTTTATTCTGCAAACCATTTGTTCTTTATTTTTTAACCTCTATTTATGATTTTTGTCATATTAATATCCTTTTTGTTTTCCGACTCCCCTCTTTTTCCAAACTTTGCTGCCGGTACATCCAAAATAGACCTTATAATTTCAATCGTTATTATGTACTACATATAACAATAATTTGACATATATTTGTACGCGTTAATATTCCGAGTAATATTGAGAAGCATGAACACAGATGACTTTTTAACTGAAATTCCAACCATTGATAACCGGAGTCTGGTCGATAAAGTGGAAAAAAACCTGATCGACTTTTTTATCAATAAAAAACTGAGCCCCGGCGATGTGATCCCCAAGGAAATTGAACTTGCCCAAGCCATGGGAGTCAGTCGCACCGTGATCAGAGAATCTTTGAACCGGCTCAAGACCATGGGGATGATCGAGTCGATCAAACACAAGGGAACCGTCATTAAAAGTCCCGATATACCCCATTTATTTCAAAAATCGTTGATTCCCAACATTCTGGATCAACAATCGCTGAAAGATGCCTTTGAACTGCGTCTGGTGCTGGAGGTGGGGATGGCCGATTTGATTGTCAAAAGAGTGACCGACTCCGATCTTGAAGAATTGGCGATGATTGTGCATAACGAACACTCACCCCTGCCGGAAACGATTTTCGATGTCGAATACGAAGTGCGCTTTCATGGTAAGCTTTATGAGATCACAGGCAATGAAATCCTGAAGGGCTTCCAGGAACTTCTGCTCCCCGTATTTAATTATGTCTATTCCAGTGGTTTGATCAACAAACCCATCGCGAAAAAGAAATATGTTTCACACAAGGGACTGGTAGAAATCCTCCGTGAAAGAGATGCCGGATCATTTCGCAAAGCCATGCGCCGCCATCTTGAAAACCATTATAACCGTATTTTTTCAGAGGAGCAGGTTTAGCTTTCCGGGGTAAAGCGGGGGAGACCAATCGGATGCAGATTCAAGTAGTTCACATAAACAGCGTGGGGCAGGTCTCCTTCTGCAAAAATTCCCGTTCCCGGAGGATCCGGCTGAGCGTGTCACCGGGGCTAACCATCAGGGTCTCGTACCCTGCAGGTGTTTCCCTGGAGGAGGCTGTCGGCTTTGTAGAACAACAGAGGGTATGGATTTCGCGTCAGCAGCAGAAACTCAGGGCAGCCCATCCCCGCTTCCCGGAGGAAACCGAGCTGGTAACCCGCTATCACCGGATCTGCATTCAACGGGGAGGGACAAAATTTTCCGTGAAACAGAATGCCTCCAGAATAGAAATATTTTATCCTTCCTCGCAGAGCATCGACCATCCGGAAGTGCAAGGAAAGGTTGGAAAAATCATGACTGAAATATACCGGTGGGAGGCAAGGAAATATCTCCCCGGCAGGCTGAAGGAATTAGCGGCTTTGCATGGCTTCCGTTACAACCGGGTGACGATCCGCAACAACCGGTCAAACTGGGGAAGCTGCTCCGGACAAAATAACATCAGCCTGAATCTCCACCTGATGAAACTCCCCGACCACCTGATCG
>CAZLDP010000328.1:0-3878 GCA_964558145.1 uncultured Prolixibacteraceae bacterium
TTTCATACCCAACGGCCTCTTTGACAATCGCTTCAAAAGGAGGAAGGTAGATTTTACGCATGGTCCGTTCGCTGAGAATCAAGTTGATCGCGCCGCCGTTGTTCTCCAGGTTGTTGAGGACATGCTGTTTGAAGAAGACGGGCTTCCCGGACCATGCCGGTTTTGTTTTCTGTTTGTGATAATGAAAAATTTCAGAAATCGGATGGATAGTGACCCAGCCTGGCAGTTGATATTTTCCCTTCGGGGAAATATTTCAGGGAACGCTCTTTCGTCTCGAAAAAAATGGACAACTTTAGCCAGGGTATTCCGGTGAAGGATTCAGACCAACCGGGTTACGCACCACAACCGTTTTTTGGGGTTCCAAAACACAGGAGATATTGTTTAATTTGATAATTTAGGATGATTTGACCCAATGAGGTTTAGCCGTTTTTTCATTATCCTGTTTCTTTTGGCTGCACTGACGGCAGGCGGAAATAACAGGGATCTCAAGTGTCACCGTTCTACAGAGGGTACCGAATTCTGGTTCGGCTTTATGGAGGGGAGGAATACTTTTGATCATTACGTGGAAATTACGGTTTCCTCCAGGGAGGAGGCTACTTTTTCCATTTATATAGGTCAATCGGACACCCCTGTGTATACCCATACCATCGGGGCAAACAGTTCCGACCAGATCAGGCTTCCCTATAAGGATGTAGAACCTACCCTGTCGGAACAGGTACTCAACCTGGGGTTACACCTCGTTTCCGACAAACCTGTCAATGTTTATTGTCTGAACCGCGACCGCAACTCTTCGGATGTGGCCGTTATGTATCCGGTGGAATCACTGGGAACCGAATATTACACCATGTGTTACACCCCCCATTTGGACCCCGGAAATTATAACCACGGCAGGAACAGTGAATTTGTCATTGTTGCGCCATTTGACACTACATTGGTTACCATCACAACGGTTGCAGAACCTGACGGTCCCGGGCAGAAGGGTGTGCCTTTTACCGTGAAACTTGACAGGGGGCAACTTTACCAGGTGCAGTCGTATGAGGGAGACTTCACGGGGAGTTACATCACTTCCGACAAACCTGTGGCGGTTTATTCAGGATCGCTGAGCACCACAATACCCTACGAGGCAACCGGGGGTTGGGACCATATGTATGAACAGATGCCTCCCGTGAAAACCTGGGGAAGGGAATATTATACCGTGCCCCTCATGACCCGGAAAAGGGATTTCTTCAGGGTATTGGCGTCGCAGGACCAAACGGTTTATTATATTGGGAATGTCAAACAAAGGGCCCTTCAAAAGGGAGAATTTAGAGAGCATATCCTCACCTCGCCGGAGAGGATCTTTTCGGAGAAGCCGGTTCTTATCGCCCAGTTCAGCCAGTCGAAGAACAACGACAATGTGGCCAATGGCGATGGTTTCATGGTAATGCTGAGTCCGGTGAGCCAGGCAAGGAACGACGTAACCTTTGTTGCCTACGACTCTCCGGTCATCAATAATTATTATGTCAATATGGTGGTGCCTGTATCGGAAACCGGGAATATCGAACTGAACGGTTCTCTGCTGCCAGCAAGAACATTCACCGCTTACAGTGGTGGAAAATATGCCTGGTCGCAGATTCAGCTCAACCAGGATGGGCCCCAACGACTCCGGAATGTACAAAATCCCGACCGGGGATTTGTCGCTTATGTGTATGGATACGGACCCTATGAAGCCTACGGGTACGGGGTGGGATTCAATCTCGATCTGGTGCTGGATATCGGAAAGAGTATTGATTTTGAAGGAGATACCCTTGCCTTGTGCAGCGGAAAATCGCTTAGGCTGGATGCGGGGCCCTATTTTGACAATTATGAGTGGGATACCGGGGAAACCACCCGTGAAATTGAAGTAACCCGGATGGGGAATTATGCGTCGACGGCATCCACCACTGACGGTTGTGTGCAACGCGACTCCATTTTTGTCTGGGTGAGTGATCCTTGGGTCGATCTTGGACCCGACACCCTGGGATGTCCCCACACCAAAAAGCTTACCGCGGTCACCAATGCCACGGTGGTCAGCAAATATAAATGGAGTACCAGGGAGAGTGGCAGAGAGATAGCGGTCAGCAAGCCGGGGAATTACCATGTGACACTGACTGACAAGTACGGATGTGAAGCCAGTGACACCCTGAAAGTCGATTTTCATCCTGTACCCGTCGTGTCGATCGACGGAAAGGAGCATGTATGCGGCAATCTCTCGGGCGAGTTGTTGGCGGAAGTGTCGGAAGGGGCACCGGGTTGGACCCTGAGAACTCTTTCCTGGAGCGCTGAGCCGGCAGCAGGTGTCAGGTTTTCATCGGCCACACGCGCTTCAACCCGATATACGCTGCCCACATGGGGAAATTACCGGTTTACCTGTTCCCTGACCACCACCGACCAGTGTGTGGTCAGCGATACCCTGTCGGCAGGGATTTTCGGGATTCCCACCTCTGAATTTGTTTTCACCGACAATCCCGGCGATCCCTGTGCCGGGTACAGCCGGGAAGTACTTTATACGGGGATCAATGCCACTCAGGCAGCTTCCATGGACTGGGATTTCGGTGGATGTGATTTTCAACAGCTTGACTGGAACCGGGTAAGGGTTTCATTTGCCCCTTTCGGCACACAGCAGCCTTTCGTGAGCCTGCAGGTCAGTGAAAACGGTTGTACCGGGGAAGTCTTCAGTCGCTCTTTCGGGGCCAGTCCCGATTTTGTCATGACCACCTCGGCCAGCCAGGCGTGTGATTCCGACCTTATCCGGTTTACCGGCAAACTCAATGTAAAAGACAACCTCAATTTTGAATGGGATTTCGGGGATGGAACCCGGAGTGCGGAACAGTTTCCGGCACATGCCTTTCATAAACCGGGATCGTATGATGTGAGCCTGCGAATCACCAATCCGGTTACGGGTTGTCACTCGGGCTTTCTGATGCCGGAGATGGTGAAAATCTTCAAAACTCCTGTAGCCCGGTTTGCGGTTGATCACCCTGTGGCTCTGCTGGGGCAGGCCAGGCTGACCTTCGACAACCAAACAGAAGAGGGGGAAACCTATTCGTGGGATTTTGGCGATGGCCACTCCTCCTCGTTGATGAACCCCACCCATGAGTACGACCGGGTGGGTAAATTCCCGGTCACGCTGATTGCCTCATCCGGGATAGGGTGCAGCGACACGCTGGTGTCGGTCATCGACATCCTTCCCTTCAACCTGTATGCTCCCAATGCCTTCCGGCCCGACAGCCCTATTCCCGAAAACCGTACATTTGTACCTTTTACCCTTGGAGTGAATCCCTCCTCTTTCCGTCTTCTCATTTTCAACCGTTGGGGAGAGATAATCTTTGAATCGAAAAGCCTGGATCACCCCTGGGACGGGAAAACGAAAAGCGGAAAGGAGGCCCCCATGGGAAACTACGTATGGAAGGCTGATTATACCGATGTGCAGGGTTTCCTTCATTCCCGCACGGGTCAGGTTGTGCTGGTCAGGTAAAGGAGCACAGGAAAAGGTATTCAGTATTCGGTATTCAGATTCGCCCTCTGTGATGCCGCGATCCGCGATGGATATCACTCCCCGATATAGTCGTGATAAGGCCGGTAGAAAGGGAATGCCGTGTATTGAAGGAAGTCTTTCAGGAGGAAGCTGAGTGAGATTTCACTGGTTCCGCCCGACCGGGCGCCCAGTCCCGAAAGGGTGAAATCATAACTGTAGGTAAAGTGCCATCTTTTTTTCATGTATCCCACCAGGAAGATAAGGGCATCGTAATGGAAGGTAAGGTCCTGCCTGAGCCATGCGCCTCCGGTGAAACCCCTGTAATTGGCGAGCATGCCATAGTTGAACTGCCTGAATCTGCCTTGTTGTACCAGAACCACCT
>CAZLDP010000329.1:0-3857 GCA_964558145.1 uncultured Prolixibacteraceae bacterium
AGGTCGTTGCCCATCTTACTAAACTCCGGTTCCTTATCGAGCCGGAGTTTTTTTTGATGCACCCTCCAAAATGCGTTACCTGACGGCTTATCCCCACAAATGACCGGCAAATGCACCGGTTATCCCACCCCCTGAACTTTTCCCTTCATCTTAAAATGCATAAAAACCGCCTAACTTTGATTAAAATATGCTCTTTTTATTTATGTTTGGGCGTGGATAAGATTGCCGGATACAGCTTTAAATTATATATCGCTTTTTCTGATGAATTTACTAAAAATGGATTCCTTGACACTTTTGTCGGGAAACATTGCCTTTCAGATGCACTGAAAACTGATTTTATTTGATCTAAATTGATGTAAATTGAATTGACAATAAGGCCAACCGCTTACATTATATATGAAAAACGTTTCTGCTTCGGTGGGGTTCGATCAATTCGGGGATGAGTTAAAATGCCTTCTCAGTCAGGCTAATAGCCCGAACTTTACACTATGCATTTATCCTGTTCTGTTGAAGATCCGCGAATTCTTTGACGTGGATATTGTTGCCCTCTCCATAAGAAAAGAATTTTTTTGTACCGATCTGGCTTATATCAATAAAATTAGAGAATTAGAAAAAGAACAACCTTCTCCCTATCCCTGGCTGCTTCAAAAACTTGAAACCAACGAAATGGTGGTGGTCGAAAGTCTGGAAATAATCCCCGAAGATCAACCTGACAGGCTGTCGTTTGAAAAGTTGGGCACAGGTTCGTTTATTTCCATGTCGATCCATCAGGCCGACAGGAACCTACTTAACCTGTTTAATTTTTCTCCGACAAAATGGAGCCGCAAAGTTACCTCGCAAGTCAGGGCCTGCAAGGAGTTGTTGACCCCGGTGATAGAAAAATATATTAAAAACCGGCCGCTGATCCAGCCTTACCAGTTCATTCCGGCATTCGATCGAAAAACTGATTATTTAATCAGTTGGTATGATAACAATAACCAACTGATGTACATTTCCGATTTGTGTTTTGAACTGCTGGGATACGAACCCATCCAACTGATCAACGATCAGACCTTATTAAAAACATTGTTCACCCGCGAAGATTTAAAAGTTTATAGAGGTCAGTTAAAGAAAATCGCCCAGGGAAAGAAACGCTATACAAAGTTCCGACATTACCTCCTGCCTCTTTCCGGCTCGAAAAAGTTGTTCGAATCAAAAATCAATGTGGCTTACGACAGTTTTGGCAACAGGGTTGGCATTGCGATCACATCTCACCTGGTTCCGGAAAACCAAATTGCTGCAGAACCTGTTACCCACAGCCACGAAGATCAAATGGATTTGTCCGACTCTCCCAAAGAGTATTTGCTTAGATTGAACAGAAGCGGGACAATTTTGAACACGAACAACTGGTTTTCCTGCTTTGTTGGATTACCAGTTGAAAAAATTGTCGGAAAAAGCTGGATGGATTTTCAAATTTTTAAGGAAAGCAAAACAAAATTAGAAGAATTATTAAAACAAACCACTGTCCAAAACCCTTCAGGAAAAGTCTCTATCGTGCTGAATTCAAAATGTGGAAACCCGCGTTGGTTTATCTTCAATAGTTTCGGGTTTTTTGATGCGGAAAGTGAATTGACTGGAATTCAACTGATCGGTTACGACATAACTGAAAGAATTGAAACGAAGGAAAAGCTCCAGATCAGCGAACAGAAATACAAGGCTGTGGTGGAAACGCAGACAGAGCTTATTTTTCGCATCCGCATCGATGGAACACTCTTATTTGTTAACGAGAATTATGCCCGTTTCATGGGAGCGGAAGCAGGTGAACTTATGGGGCGCAGTGTATTCGAAATTGGAGAAAAGTCGGGTGTCGATAGAAGCCTTGTTCAAAAGGTAATGTCCGAACTTTCGCAGGATAAGCATATACAAACGTGTGTTGTCCAAAGAAGAAGGTACGATGGCGTTCTGAGGTGGATGAGGATTAATCAAATTGGTATTTTTGACGAAAATGGCGCTATTGCTGAAATTCAGATTGTTGCAACCGACATTACCGATATTAAAAATGCTGAAGACAATTTGCGTATCAGTGAAGAAAAATACAGGGCAATTATTGATGCACAACTGGATTATATTGTCAGATTCTATCCCGGCTCAGTTATCAGCTATGTAAATGGCCCATTGGCTTATACGCATCCTGCTCATGATCCTTCCGTTTTTATTGGAAAGAAATGGTTGGACTTTGTTGACCCGTCTTTGGCCGAGACCGTTCTTCACAACAAACGGAATTTGAATCCTGCAAACCCCTGTTTCAGGTTGCATGCAAAACATGATTTACCAAGCACAGGGAAAAAGATATGGGTTGACTGGGTGATAACCGGAATATTTGACGATAAAAATAAAATTATTGAATATCAGGCTGTTGGAAGAGATGTTACCCCTATTGTTCAGCTAACAGCTCAATTGAATGAAAGCGAGTACAGGTACAAATTCCTGCTCGATTCCATGCCCGACTATGTTACGGTATCCAAACCCGATGGAACATTGTTGCTGGTTAACGAGGGTTATGCAAGGTTTGTAAACCAAAGTATTGAAGAACTAATAGGCCAGAATTACTTTCAATTTTTGGATGAGGAAGAAATAAACAAACTGGAAGCTTTAATTGCCGGATTGTCGATGGAAAATCCGGTAGAAAGTACGGTTCTAAAATGGATGGACTTCGAAAAGAGTGAAAATTGGTTAAATTGGTCGGTAAAAGGGATTTTTAGCAGCGAAGGTGTACTGACTGAAGTACTTTCAATAGGTCATGATATTACAGCTCAGAAATTAGCAGAAATCAAACTTCATGCTGCTCTCGAAGAAGTAAAAATTCTGAAGGATGTACTTGAAAAAGAAAACATTGTATTGAAGGAAAAAATTAAAACCGGTTACAATGTTTTTGGAATCACCACACACGAGCCGGAAATGATCAGTTTGCTCGATAAAGTGAAACAGGTAGCAGTAACCAATTCACCAGTATTAATCACCGGAGAAACCGGTACCGGTAAAGAATTGATTGCCCATGCCATCCACGAAATGAGCAAGCGAAATCGCCGCACCATGATCACCATAAACTGTGCTGCCATACCTGCTTCGCTTATCGAAAGTGAGCTGTTTGGACGCGAAAAAGGCGCTTTTACTGGTGCATTGACGAAACAAATCGGCAGTTTTGAACTGGCAGACAAGTCCACGCTGTTCCTCGACGAAATTGGAGATTTACCCTTGGAAACACAGGCCAAGTTGTTGAGGGTATTGCAGTTTGGCGAGTTTCAAAGGCTCGGTAACCCAGTGGTGCAAAAAACCGATGTCAGGATAGTAGCTGCAACCAACCAAAACCTGATAAAAGCAATGGAAAATGGAACTTTCAGATCGGACTTGTTTTACCGGCTCAATGTTTTTCCATTACAGATGATCCCCCTTCGCGAGCGCAAAAAAGACATTCCGTTGCTTGCCTGGCAATTCGTGGAACAATTCTCCAAATCCATGGGGAAACGCATCGAAACAATATCCAAATCAGGTATGGAAAAACTTGTCAATTATAATTGGCCGGGAAATATCAGGGAATTGAGGAATACCATTGAATATTCGATGATTATTGCTGCCACATCCGTTCTCAGGATTTGTATGCACAACGAAGAAAGTGAACCCAGCAACGGCGTGGAAACATTGAAATTTGCTGAAAAGCAGCATATTACGAAGGCGCTCGACCAGGCAGGATGGCGCATCAGGGGCAAAAACGGAGCGGCAGAAATTTTAGGCATGAAAGAATCAACGCTACGCTACCGCATAAATGTAAACAGGAAACAAAAATGCAGTGATTTCGGCAAAAAGAAATACAGTCATTT
>CAZLDP010000330.1:0-3856 GCA_964558145.1 uncultured Prolixibacteraceae bacterium
GTCCAAGGCTGGTGCTTGGTTCCATTATGATAAAGCACCTTTGCAATCTTGACGACCGGGAGACGGTTGAGCAGATCACAGAGAACATGTACATGCAGTACTTTCTTGGTTATTCCTCATTCACCCCTTTTGCTCCGTTTGATCCTTCGTTATTTGTCGAGTTTCGCAAGCGGTTAGGGATGGATAAGTTGAATGCAATCAATGAAAAGATTGTTTCGATAAAAACGAGGCTTGAGATCAACCGGCAGAAATCCGATTCGAAATCGGACACAGATGACCCCGATGAGAAGAAGGAGGATGAATCCAGTCCACCTGAAAACAAGGGACGGGTAATCTTTGATGCCACAGTTGGTCCCCAGGATATTGCGTATCCGACGGATTTGGATCTTTTATCAGATGCCAGGGAAAAGACAGAAGAATTGATTGACAAGCTTTATGATCCGTCACTTCATCAGAAGAAACCCCGGACATACCGGCAGATTGCCCGCAGACGATATTTATTGACGGCAAAGAAAAAAGTAAAATCGAAGAATGTAATCCGCCGTGCAGTCGGAAGTCAGCTGCGATTTGTCAGACGGAATCTCAACTCTATCAACAATCTGCTGGACGCCTATCAGGTTTTTCCTTTGAAACAAAAGGATCAGAAGTACCTGCTGGTAATAAATACGCTGTACGATCAACAAAAGCAAATGCATAAAAACCGGAAGCACACGGTAGCAGATCGTATTGTGAGTATTCATCAGCCTCATGTCCGTCCGATTGTGCGGGGAAAGGCACAGGCCAAGGTTGAGTTTGGTGCAAAGATCCACATATCGGTCATTAATGGTATAACGTTTCTGGACGAACTCAGTTGGGATGCATTCAATGAAGGCAGCCACATGATGGACTATGTTGAAAAATACCGGAGTCGTTTTGGATGCTACCCCCGGGAACTGTTGGCTGACCAGATCTACTGCACAAGAGAAAACCGTGCCGCTTTGAAGGAGAAAGGGATCAAACTACTAGCCAAGCCACTTGGACGTCCCTCGGCAGTGCCAAATCACGTAAGACCGGGAGAGCGTAATCCGGTTGAAGGTAAGTTCGGACAAGCCAAGACAGCGTATGGGTTAGACCGTATCAGGGCAAGGCTTCAGAACACCAGTGAATCGTGGATTGCCAGCATCATTTTGGTGCTTAACCTGGTCAAGTTGGCTGGGGTGGCACTCCATTGTCTGATCGAAAAATGGGTAATGAGTTTTTCAGCAAGGATAATGATGAAATCCTTGAACGTTTTTCAGCAGGATATTTTGACTAAACTCATGCCCGTCTTCGAAATATCGCACTGTGATAAAACAATCAAAAAAATATCGGCCTGAGTTTTTCAGCAGGCCCTACTTAAAACTTAAATGAAAGTCGTTAAAGTAGAAAATCTTTCAAAACAGTATCGTCTGGGCCAGGTATCCACACGCACCTTGTCGCATGATCTGCACCGATGGTGGACGATAAACATACGGGGGGAAGACAATCCCTATCTGAAAATCGGAGAATCGAACCCCATATCGCTGCAGTCTAATGACGCTCGCAGGGCAAATGACTACATCTGGGCCCTGCACAACATCAATCTGGAGTTAGACCAGGGCGAGGTGCTGGGAATTATAGGCAAGAACGGAGCAGGGAAGAGCACGCTGCTGAAGATTTTGAGCAAGGTGACGGCTCCCACCACCGGAACGGTCAAAGCTAGGGGCCGGATCGCCAGTCTGCTGGAGGTGGGAACCGGTTTTCATTCCGAGATGACCGGACGGGAGAACATTTTTATGAACGGCGCCATCATGGGAATGACCAAAGCCGAGATCACCCGGAAACTGGATGAGATCATCGACTTTGCCGGCGTGGAACGGTATATCGACACCCCGGTAAAGCGATACAGCAGCGGCATGACCGTCCGTCTGGGCTTTGCCGTGGCCGCCCATCTGGAACCCGAGATCCTCGTGGTGGATGAAGTGCTGGCCGTGGGGGATGCCGAATTCCAGGACAAAGCCGTGCGGAAAATGGAGAACGTAAGCAAGGGATCCGGAAAAACGATCCTTTTTGTAAGCCACAATATGGCTGCCATCAAACAACTGTGCACCAAAACCGTTCTGTTGACAAAAGGCATAATCACCGGTTCAGGAAAAAGTGAAGATGTGGTTGCCCAATATGTATCTTCGTTTATATCCGAACCCGGGACCTGGAACAGAATAACCGCATTAAATCCGGTCGCGTCATTTCTTAAGGCAGGGATCGTTAACCACAAAGGAGAATTTGTACGGTTGGTGACCAATAATACCGAAGATCACTATTTTTTTCACATCGAAGTCAGTGTGTCTGCAGCTAACTTTAACGGCACGTTTGCCTTTGAACTGATTAACCAGATGGGGCAGTCGGTGCTTTGCAGTCATGATTACGATCGCCAAACCCACATCACACAAGCAGGCAGGTATGTTATTCGGATACCCGTTCCCGTTATTTTGCGGACAGGTTTTTATTTTGTTACCCTGGGATCGAATATGGCAGGTCTCTCCACGCTGGAATACATCCCCCGCGCATTCGGATTTGAATACATCGATGAAATCAACAAAGGACAGATAACCAACCGGCCGGGGATGATATTCGTTCCGTTAAAATGGGAACTTTCCCTGGAAAATGTTAACCACTGAATGACATAATGTTTAAACCGTTAAAACGCTATTTTCGAAAATTATTTTCCGTTCGTGATGCAGCGGTCTCCCCTCTCCAGTATCTGAGTAAAAAGGGAGAATTTGAAAGCAAGCTGAATATCCGGAAAGGAGAGTGGTTTTTTGTGTCACCATACGGTATTGGGGACCTGTGCATTATTTTATCCCTCCTGCCAGAATTCAGAAAGATCCATAAAGCCAAAAAAATTGCTATCGGGATCACCAATGAAAAGCACAGGGATATCTTTGCCGTATTTCCAGACTCGGCCGACCGATATGAGATCATACAGAAAAAAGATCTGATATTTTGTAAGTCGAACCGGTTTGAACCGGGCAATCCCGTGATTATTCATCCGGAGCATATCTATCCTTCATCCATGCAAAGCCTTATCGGATATAAAAACATCACCCTTGTCGACATTTATAAAATACTGCTGAATCTACCGATTGGATGCAATATGGCCAAACCTGTCAAACCAGGGAAAGATCTTATTGCCGATGCATCACAACGGTTTGAAGAGTACGGTCTCACCTATCAGCGTACCGTTCTGCTTGCACCCGATGCTTTTTCATACAGGAATCCGGTTTTGTCCGGGAGTTTTTGGAAAGAACTGGTTGAAAAGCTGCAGGAAGCAGGATTAAAGACCGCCATGATGACCAACCGGCACGACCTTCAAACCATCGAAGGAGTCATACAGGTTGACTTTCCTTTAAAAGAAGCCATCACCATGGTTTCACTTTGCGGCTTTTTCATCGGGAACAGAAGCGGTTTTTGCGACCTGGTGGCAGGAAGTCCGGCCATGAAAATCATTCTTTATTCAACTGAAATCTGGCATTCCGGTAAACTCATCGACAGCTGTTCCCTGAAAAAGATGGGTATGGCAGGAGATGAAACATTTGAATTTGAACCGGGTATTTCACGACCGGAAAATAGTATTTCGAAAATAATTACCCTCATCAAACAAAAAATTAATGAATGAAATGTACTTTGAAAAACTGGCAGGATATTCAAGATCGCTGCTTGATCATTTACCCATAGAAAAAGAAGTGCAACCCCTTGAATATGCGGTTACCCGGCTTGACGGAAGTTTAAAAATGATAAAAGAGAAGGAGACAGAGCAGATCCGAAGCTTATGGTGTTATAAAAATCCGATGCGGGGAGG
>CAZLDP010000331.1:0-3848 GCA_964558145.1 uncultured Prolixibacteraceae bacterium
GTGCATAGTTGCCCTGAGGTTTAATTTTGGTGAGGTACTCTGCCTGAAGCTGCCCGATTTCCACATTGTCGGTCGACACATAATAATCCAGCTTGCAATTAAGAATCAGCCGATCGTACGAAATTACCTTCACGTTTTTCTGGTGCGCTTCTTCTACTATTTGGGCTGCTGCAAACTGATCAACAGGCACCACAACCAGAATATCCGCCCCTTCATTCAGGAGCTGTTGTGCCTGTTTCAACTGGGTTTCGGCATTGTTGCCGGCATCCATGACGGTAACGGTTCCACCGAGTTCCTCCACTTTGCTCACAAAGTAATCCCGGTCATTTTCCCATCTTTCCTTGTCAAAGGCATGAAGCATCAATCCGACTTTCACGGGCTCCTGCTTCTGGCAGCCAGACAATATGAAAACAAAGAGGGCTAAAAAAGTAAAGAGTCTCACAACTTGTTTCATAATAAATCGGGTTTTGATTTTATATTACTTACTGTACGAAAGAACAGCAAGAATAGTTTACCAAAACCGCAAAAATGATAAGAATTCCTTCAGGACAAGGTGCGGATTCCTAAAAGGCAAGTAACTCGGAATAGAGCCGTTGGATGGGTAGTCCCATCACATTATAATACGATCCTTCCACACGGGTGATACCCGCCATGCCTATCCATTCCTGAATGCCGTAGGCTCCTGCCTTGTCGTAAGGATTGAAATGGGCCACGTAGTAATCGATTTCATGATCGGAAAGCTCTTTGAATTCCACATGGGTCACCGCATGGAAAGTCCTTTCCTTCACTCTGCTTTTCAGGCAAACCCCAGTGACAACCTGATGAATATGCCCGCTCAGCTTGCGTAACATTTGCTTGGCCTCAGCCTCCCCCGAAGGTTTACCCAACACCTCGCGACGGAGCCACACGATGGTATCGGCAGCGATAAGCAGGTCGTTCTCCCCCAGGGAATTCTCCAGGGGACGGGCTTTTTGCCGGGCCAGGAAAACCGGTATTTCAAGCATTCCCAGACTGTCGGGATAACTCTCGGAAATATCCACTGATCGGATCGAGAAAGGGAGACCCAGCTCTTTGAGAAGCTGAATCCTGCGCGGCGACCTGGTGGCCAGAATATAGTTATAGGGGGGTAGCCAGTTCATCGTTATCAATATAAATGGATCGTAAAAAATTACGGAAAGAAATGCAAAACTTCAGGGAAACCCATCCCTGTCCGGCAGTCAGGAAAAGAATAAAATAGTGTCATTACAGAGATTGGGTTAAGCAATCCTCAGGGGATAGCCATTTATCCTGCGAACGCATCACCTGCTCGATTACATCCCGTACACATCCCATTCCACCGTTTTTATCAGAAACGTACCTGGCTACCGTCTTGATTTCCGGAACGGCATCTGCCGGACAGGTTGGGATACCCACCCGCACCATGACCGGGTAATCGGGCAGATCATCGCCCATGTACAGAATATGGGAAGCATCGATTCCGGTGGCAAAAATAAACTCCTCGAGTGCAGTGCATTTATCCCTGATGTTGTCGTAAAAATGACGAACACCCAATTTCTGGTATCGCATTTTTACCCGACTCTGGGTTCCCCCGGTGATAATCCCGATTTCAAAGCCTTCAGCAAGCGCAAGTTTGATGGCAAATCCGTCTTTTACATTGGCTGTGCGCAAAGGATCGCCAGTGTCGTCGAGGGGTGAATAATCGGCCGACAATACCCCATCCACATCAAAAAGAAAAGCTCTGACCCCACTGATATCATCTTTGAAAAAGGACATACGCTGAATTTTGGGGAAAGATATAAATTGTCGGGAGAGTATGAAAAGATAAAGCCCACAATTTTTGATGAATCATCAAAAACTGCAGGCTTTCAATTTCTGAACGGTGTTCCGGGTTACTTTACCGCCTTCTGATATCTGGCTGTAACTACTTCCCAATCAACGATCCAACACTCCCATGGCAAAAAGGTTCAGCATCAGTTCACCACGAATTGAAATTTCCGGTATTTTTGGAATCGGGGTATAAATTTTATGAAAGTCTCACTGATTATTGTCACATACAACAGGCCGGATGCTCTGGGCATCATCCTGGAAAGTATACGCAGACAAACCGTGTTACCCGGTGAGGTGATTATTGCCGACGATGGGTCTGGTCCTGAAACTGCCGAAATGATCAGGGAATTTGCCCGGACTTTTCCCGTGCCATTAAAACAGGTATGGCAGGAACACCATGATTTCAGGGCAGCGGCCATACGGAACAAAGCTGTCAGGGAAAGTACCGGTGATTATTTCATTTTTTCGGATGGAGATTTGCTGTTTCATCCTTATTTCATATCCGATTACACCAGGCGATGTGTTCCGGGAACAGCCCTGATCGGATCGCGTCTGTTTCTGACGCAAAAGGCCACTTCGGAAATGCTGAAAGAGGGAAAGCCTAAGAGGATCGTGCCTCTGGTATCTCCTTCCATCGAAAAAAACCGGATAAATTCCCTGAGGATTCCCCTGCCCGGATTCCTGTTTCCCACGTTGAGGTTTTCGGTCACACTGAGGGGAGGGTTACTTGGAGTTTTCAGATCGGACCTCGAAAAGGTCAATGGATGGAATGAAGATTTTATAGGATGGGGACTGGAGGACACCGAACTGGTGGCCAGGCTGTTCAACGCAGGTATACGCCTGAAAAAAATAAAATTTGCAGCAATAGTCAGCCATCTCTGGCACCCTACGGCCAACCGGAGTTCACTCAGCAGGAACCGAAGGCTGTTGATGAAAACGGTAGAGGAAAAGATAATGCGGTGCAAAAACGGAATTGTCACTTTCTGACCTCCCGGTACCCGGCAGGGAAATGCCAGAGGAAGAGGGAATAGAAAAAACAAAAAAAGGAGAGCCCCATATGGGTTTCAAGGTTGGCATCGCCCAGATTGACTATTGCCATCGAAGTTAGAAACAACCAGAACAGAAGATTCCGGCGATGCCCTTCCCGGAAGATGGGAATGAGAACCATGGCGAGGATATAGAGGAATCCGGGAATGCCAAACTTTACCAGATAATTGAGATACTGGTTGTGTGAGGGACCCTGGTTTTCAGGAATCAATTGCGACTTCATCTCCTCATAGGCCTCCGCATACTTTATCTTCCAGTTGCCCGTGCCAATTCCGGTCAGCGGATAATGGCCGATCAGAACCAGAGAAGCTTTAACATACTCGATTCGCTGCGAAAAGGACTGGTTGTTGGGATCACCCGAGTACCAATAATGATCGAGTTCCCAGATGGTCTCATAGAGGCGGGGATAAAAGGAAAAACTCTGGTTTACATACACTATGTTGGCAATTCCACTCTCAATAGCCTGGATATCAACTGGCGTCAGACGGCTGACCCCCACGCTGTCCTTCCGCAAACCTTTGCTGGTAAGATATCTGATCAGGGTGCCGCTGCAGGTATATCCCCCCCCATCGATACTGTCGTAGGGTATTGTGGCCACCTTGTTCCACTCCTTCCTGAGTTCCGGTTCGCAAATGTAGGCATTTACCCAATGACCGTTTTCTTTTTCCTTTGCCTCAAAATCGAAAGAATAAGGATTACCCGATAGCGTAAACCGCTCGACCGTTTCGGAATTGAGCTGTTCCAGATTATAAAACCGGGATACCATCCTGTAAAGGTAGATGGAAGGAACAGCCGTCACGATCAGCAATCCGGTGATCAATGCCAGTTTGAGTTTCCTGTTTTTCTGCCTGACGATAAAGACCAGTAATGCCACGAATGCGGTACCGAAAAATGCAAATATCCCCGTCATGGATTTCAGAAGAAAAAGGAAAAACAGTAGCCAAAGAGTATAAACAACCCATCCCACTCGATAA
>CAZLDP010000332.1:0-3846 GCA_964558145.1 uncultured Prolixibacteraceae bacterium
CTATGAAAAGAGGGGGATTGCTGTTACGGTTCCGGAATGGAAACCCGATAATTGTATTCAGTGCAACCAGTGTGCCTATGTGTGTCCGCACGCGGCCATCCGTCCCTTCCTGCTCAATGAAACCGAAGCAGCCAATGCCCCCGAAGGAATGGTATTGCGTCAGGCTACTCCGGCCAAGACTTTCGGTGGCCTTCAATTCCGTATTCAGGTGAGCGTACTTGATTGTACAGGTTGCGGCAATTGCGCTGATGTCTGTCCATCAAAGGAAAAAGCGCTGGTCATGGAACCCCTGGAAACCCAGCGGGAACAAATTCCAAACTGGGAATACGCTGTCCACAAGGTTTCCCTGAAAGAAAATGTGGTGGAAAAATCGAAACTGGTCAAAAATACCCAGTTTGCCCAACCCCTTTTCGAGTTTTCCGGGGCTTGTGCCGGCTGCGGCGAAACACCGCATATCAAACTGATCACCCAACTTTTCGGTGAACGGATGATGGTAGGGAATGCCACGGGTTGCTCATCCATCTATGGAGGTTCCGCTCCTTCCACTCCATATACTAAGCATAAAAATTCAGGTCACGGACCCGCCTGGGCCAACTCACTCTTTGAAGACAATGCTGAATATGGATTTGGGATGGCCGAAGGAGTCAACGCACAGCGCGACCGTATTGCCTCTATCATGGAAGCTGAAATAAAGAATGGAATTACCGATGAAGAGAAAGAGGCTTTCAACAACTGGCTCGAAAACCGCAATCACGCGGAAGGCTCTGTGGTCAGTTCTGCCAAAGTGGTAGAGGTTCTGCAAGGCAAAACCGGACAGTATGCCAAAGATATCCTCGATTTGAAACAGTACCTCGTGAAGAAGTCGATATGGGTATTTGGAGGTGACGGTTGGGCATACGACATCGGTTACGGCGGACTGGACCATGTGATGGCTTCAGGTCAGGACATCAACGTGCTGGTTTTAGATACCGAAGTTTATTCCAACACCGGAGGTCAGTCTTCCAAGGCAACCCCGGTGGGCGCAGTAGCGAAGTTTGCCGCAGCAGGTAAGCGAGTCCGTAAAAAAGACCTGGGTGCCATGATGTTCTCGTACGGATACGTGTATGTTGCCCAGGTAGCTATTGGGGCAAACCAGTCGCAATTTCTGAATGCGCTCAAGGAAGCGGAAGCCTATCCCGGACCTTCCCTGATCATCGCCTATTCGCCTTGTATCAACCATGGTCTACGAAACGGAATGGGTAAATCGAACGAAGAGATGAAGAGAGCGGTCGAAGCAGGTTACTGGGCACTTTACCGGTATAACCCCCTGCTCGAAGCGGAAGGTAAGAATCCGTTCCAGCTCGATTCCAAAGAACCCGACTGGTCCAAATTCAAGGAGTTTCTCAATGGCGAAGTCAGGTATACCTCACTGAAAAAGTCTTTCCCCGAGGTGGCTGACGAGCTCTTTGACGCTGCCGAGGAAAACGCCAAATGGCGTTACAACTACTACAAACGGTTAGCTGCCATGGAGTACGGAAAATAATCCTGTTCCCGGGTACCTATCACCCTGAAAATGCCGAAGGCTGCTGCCTTCGGCATTTTTTTGTTCCTTTTAACCTATTGTTAAATTATTGTATAGAATTTTGGGTAAAAACTAAAAAACCAAAATGGTTTTATAGTTTTGGCGATATTTTTAGCATTATGGAGACCAGGGAGAAAATTCTGCAACGTACGGGTGAATTGTTCCAGATGATGGGAATGAAAAGTCTGACGATGGATTTTATTGCTGCCGATCTGGGCATTTCAGAGCGGACCATTTATGAACTCTTTCAGGACAAGGATAAACTGATGCTCCAGGCCATTGAGTATCTGATCATGGAAAGCAACAAACGGTTGCTGGAACTGATGAAAGAAACTGAGAATGTGATTGAAGCAATTTTTGTAATGATTGAGGTGCAGCACCAACATATGAAAGAGTCAAATCCTGTGGTAATGGAGGATTTGCAACGCTATTTTGTACGTTTGCAGACTTCCTATTATGCCAACAGGGAAAAATGCAGGGAATTTTCGATCAACTACAATTTGTTAGAAAGAGGTATGAAAGAGGGTATTTCCCGGGAAGATCTGAAAATTGATCTGGTTGACACCTTCATCCTGGAAATGATTGTCATGTTTCACAGCAGTCAGGCCCTGAAGATGATGGATATGACCCGTAATGAAGCCATTGACAACATTTTTCTGCCTTATTTCAGGGGGATTTGCACACCAAAGGGTGTGAAACTCATTGAATCGTATACCCAAAAAAGTGAAAGAGTAAATAAATAGTTAAACACAGAAGATGAAAGTGAAACGTATTATTTTAATGCTCCTGTTGGGTTTTCTGGCAAGCAGCCTTCCGGCCAGGGAGGTTTTGAAGCTAAACCTTGAAGGAGCCAAAAAGCAGGCTATCCAGTACAACAAAACATTGAAGAACGCTGGGTATGCCATTGATAAATCGGAATTTCAGATTAAGGAAGCTATTTCGTCGGGACTGCCCCAGGTTTCTTCTACCCTTGATTATTCGAATGCGCTGGGGGCGAAACTCTCGATCCGTTTTACAGAAAACGCCCCTCCCACTGAGATTCCGATCAAACCAACCAGCAATTTCAACTTTCAAGTAGGACAGTTGTTGTTCAATGGTCCTTATTTTGTGGGGATTGAGCTGGCCAAGCTGGGTAAAACTTTGATGGAGAAGAGTTATGAGAAGAGTGAACAGGACATTTTATCTCAGGTGACCAGTGGGTATAACCTGGTATTGATGTCGGGGGAGCTCGTGGGTTTGCTGAATAAAAATCTGGTCAATCTGAAGGAAGTATATACCAAGACCAGTGCCATGGTAAAGGTCGGGATGATGGAACAGACCGATCTTGACCAGTTGGGAGTGCAGATTGCGTCGCTGGAGAATTCGGTGAGAGCCTCGGAACGACAACTTGAGATGGCCCGGAATATGTTGCGGTTATTGCTGGGGATGACCATTGACGAGGAATTTGAGATAGAAGGTACATTGAACGACGCCTTGAGTACCCTAAATGAAAATACCGCCGGCTCAGAACCTTTTGATGTGAACAGGAATCCTGGGTTTCAACTGCTTGGATTACAGGAAGAACTTTCGGCAAAACAGGTTAAACTACAATATGCCGCATTCCTTCCCACACTTTCCGGTTTTTACAACCGGACGGAGAAGATCCTGAAACCCGACTTCGATATGTCACCCAAGAACATGGTTGGATTGAACCTCCGCATTCCGATTTTTTCGGGAGGACAGCAGGCGGCCAAACTCCGTCAGGCCAAGATGGAACTGGAGACCATGCGCAACAACCGTGCCCTGCTGGCCGACCAGTTGGGTGTTCAGGAGCGGCAGCTTCAGTTCAACCTGAAGAATGCCGGGGAGACTTACCTCAACCAGGTAAAAAACTTAGAGGTAGCCCGTAGGGTTTACAAAAACCTGAAAATGAAATTTGACCAGGGGCTTATTTCCGGGCTCGAACTGGTGACTGCCGACAACAATTACCTCAAAGCGGAAACCGACTATCTGACAGCTGTATTCCAGTTGTTGCAGGCCAGGGTGGATCTCGACACCCTTTATGGAAATCTGAAATAATTATTAACGAACAATATCATGAAGCAGATTATTAGTATTTTATCAGTCCTGGGGCTGGCCCTTCTGGTTGCCTGTTCTGGCGGCCAGGAGAAAAAAAGCGAAGCGGCAGGCGCAAGTGTTCAACCTGTTACGGAAAAGGTTCGGGTGATCAGCCTGAAGACCCAGAAGATTGCCCACTCAGTGGAGTATACCGCCACCCTGGCGGGGTATGAGGAGGTTCATCTGGC
>CAZLDP010000333.1:0-3833 GCA_964558145.1 uncultured Prolixibacteraceae bacterium
GGGCCCAGCCGGACGGCCGACATTGAGAAAACATTGGTCATAGGTGCCCATGGTCCGAAAAAGCTGATTATATTTGTAACTGATCACGATGTTTAGCAAATTTGACTTAAGGGCGATGAACCCGGAAACGCCCGGCAGTCCTTGGCTGACGGGCGGAAGTACGTGAATCGCACTGACATTATTAAGATGCGCTATTGATGGAAAAAGGGTGGACAGACATATTCCTGACAACTCAGGAGTATCAGGCTTTCATGGCAAGAGATATTCTGGAATCCGCAGGAATTAAGGTAGTGGTGCTGAACCAAAGAGATTCGACCTATTTGACGTTTGGTGAATTTGCCGTTTATGTGCCGTCAGAATTTGAACAGACTGCCCGTGAATTGCTTAAAGAACTGGAAAGTTGAACGCATTTTGTAGACGAACACTTACAGGTGTGGCATACGGGTTGATCCTGGTCAGCGGAATCGTGATCCATCCGGTTGTATTTTCAGTGGTTTTTCTGTTTCTGACCATTGTATTACACCTTGAATTTTACAGGATGGCGGAGAGGGCAGGTTCCTCTCCCCAGAGAATAACTGGTTTGATTGCCGGGATCCTTATTTTTCTTGGAATGACCGGCTTTGCAGCAGGATTGTGGCCTCTGCATATCGCCCTCTTACCCTTGTTGATGGTGCCGGTGGTATTTGTGGCAGAAATCTACCGCGCCTCGGAACAACCCATTCCCAATATCGCTTCCACCCTGATGGGATATATCTATGTTGCCATCCCCATGAGTCTGACAAGTTTACTGGTATTCCAGGGAGAGGGCGCCAGCCGCCGGTTTTACCCGTGGATCATGCTGGGTATGATGCTGACCATCTGGGCTTTTGATTCCGGAGCTTATCTGATAGGAACTGCTATTGGCAAACACCGGCTTTTCGAACGAATTTCCCCTAAGAAATCGTGGGAAGGCGTTTTGGGCGGAGGTACCATCGCTCTGTTCACCGGTGTGCTGAATGGATTTCTCTTTCCAGAAATAGAATTAACAAACTGGCTGGTTATCAGCATCATTGTGGTTGTTGCCGGAACTTATGGCGACCTTATAGAATCGCTTTTAAAACGAAGTCTCCAAATCAAGGATTCCGGTAACTCCCTGCCGGGTCATGGCGGATTTCTTGATCGGTTAGACAGCTTTCTGCTTGTAGTCCCGTTTGTACTGACCTGGTTGTTGTTTTTTCCTGTTGTTTGATTAATTTAAGATAATAATGATTATACACTACGAAGGTTACAGGGTTATCCCCTGGATTTTGCTGATTCTGGTTCTGCTCAATGGTCTGGTATTCCTGGCAACTGGGTACTCTTTTGTTTTCTGGCTGATTCTTACTTTGTCTATTTCATTCCTGTTGATGAATTTCTGGTTTTTCAGAGAGCCGGGGACGGTAAAAAAAGGTGCTCCGGGAGAAGTGATCTCTTCGGCCGACGGAAAGATAGTCGTGATCGAACCAGTCAGGGAAAATGAATATTTTGGGGCAGAAAAGATGCAGATTTCCGTATTTATGTCGTTACTCAATGTCCATATCAACCACGTTCCGGTGGAAGGCGAAATCGTGTACCAGAAGCATCATAAAGGGCGCTTTTTGCCGGCCAATCTGGCTAAGTCGTCGGGAGAGAATGAGCGATGCACTACCGTGATCAGAACCCCAATGGGGGAGGATATTCTTGTCCGTCAGGTGGCCGGCATCTTAGCCAGAAAAATTGTAACCTATAAAAAAAAGGGAGAAAAAGTCTCCCTTTCTGATCAGCTTGGATTTATCCGCTTTGGATCGCGCGTCGATATTTTTCTTCCGGTAACTGCCGAAGTCGGGGTGCAAATGAATCAGGAGGTCAAAGGCGGAATTACTGTTCTGGGCTATATTAAATAACGCGGATCTATATGAAGAACTATTTCGGGTTTTTGCCCAATACCATTACCATGCTGAACCTGATGGCCGGAATAGCCGCCATTATTTTGGCCATGGAGGGGAATCCGGGTTATGCAGGAATATTAATCCTGCTGGCGGGTTTATTCGATTTCCTTGACGGATTCACAGCCCGGATGCTGAATGCTTACTCCCATTTGGGAAAAGAACTCGATTCCCTGGCCGATGTGGTCTCATTCGGGGTAGCCCCCGGGATCATTGCCTTTGTGCTGATGAAAAAAGCGATTCCCGGACTGAACATGCCCCTGACCTATATATCTCCCTCTCTCAGTGAATGGATACTGTTGTTGTCTCCTCTGATGATTCCTGTTTTTTCAGCCTTTCGTCTTGCGAAATTCAATATTGACACCCGTCAGCAAATCAATTTTCTTGGAATGCCCACACCGGCCAATGCCATTCTTTGGGCATCGTTCGGGATGATAGCCGAGTTCACTGTGACACCCGAAATTCCCCTGCTGTTGTTTACAAAAGGAAATCTGCTGATCGTGGCAATCATCTCTTCGCTGCTTCTTGTCTCGGAACTGCCGATGTTCTCCCTTAAATTCCAGGGAATTTCCTTTGCAGGCAACTGGTACAGGTATCTTTTTCTGGCGGCTTCCCTGTTTCTGCTTGTCTTTATGAAACTTTATGGTCTGCCGGTGGTGATCCTGCTGTATATCACCCTGTCGGTACTCTTTTACCTCCTTAAAATTGAGATCTGAAAGCCGGGAGAACATTATTTCACCGGGGAGTTCGTGAAGGTAGATGGGGTTAGTGAAGGGAATTTATTCAGAAATTTCAGGTTTCCAAAAACTGTTGCACCATTTTGATTTCGATCCAGGAGGTATCGCTTCCTAATGCTTCCCGTGCAGCCTGCAGGGGAACCCCTTCATTGTCTGCCAGCCAGCGGGCAATCTTACGAAGTTTTTCTGCAGGTATGACTTCGGAAAGGGCAAGCTGCCCGGAATGAACAAAAAAAGCCAGGTGACCTTCGATGGTAGAGGGTGAGAGTCCCCGGTCCATGGCGATCCGCCGCACCGATTTCCCCTGCTGAAACATCCGTAGCGTAATCTGCCGAGTGTCGGACTTTTTCGCGAATTCAGCAGGTGAAGTAGAAGCGTCGGCTTCAATACCATTTTGCTGGCAATACTGCAATATGAGGTTAATGATTTCGGCGCCGAACCGTTTGACTTTTGTTTTTCCTATTCCCCTGACGGACTCTAATTGTTTGCGGGTAACCGGTAACCCAGTGAGAATTTCCTGCATCGATTTTTGAGACAGGATACGGTAGGGAGGGATGTCGTTGATTTTTGCCTTTTCATTGCGCCAGTTATTCAACAGGTTGTATAGTTCGGGGTGGAGACGGACGGCTCCGGTTTTCACCTGACGGGTAATCAATCCCTTCAGGTAGGAAGGGTGACCGAGTGATGCCATGGCCCTGGCCCGTAACACCCCTTCCACCGTAAAGCCGTTGCGGCAAACTTTCCACGATTCCAGAAGGAGATGGAGCGATTCGGCAATCCGGTCGGATGATTCCAGAATCGACTTTTTGACAGCACGGTTATCGGTTTCCATGGTGGCCTCCTCCAGGGATTGTGTCAGGAGGGAGTGGCCTGACCCAGTGAACCATTCCCCTGCTTTTTGTAGCCGTTCCCGGAGGAAGGGATCATCGGCTCCCCGTTTTTCCCATATAACCAGGTTCTTTACCTGTGACAGGAATTTCTCTGCCACCGGAGCAAGTTTCTCTCTGATACCCTGTTCGGCCTTCAAAAGCTGTTCGTATAGATTCCCCGAAATGGTTTCCCGGTTTTCCATACAGAGTTTCTGCGTGTAGCGGAGATTTCGCAAAAGGGGGGAAAAATCGAGAATCTCTCCTATCAGATGGATCAGATAGGC
>CAZLDP010000334.1:0-326 GCA_964558145.1 uncultured Prolixibacteraceae bacterium
AGGATCTGGCGTTCCTGTTCTCTGCCGGCAGCCACTCTCTTGTCGGGCTTACCCAGGAATTCCTCCATGATGGGATAGGCTTTTTCCAGATCGTCTTCCCGTATTCGCACCCTGACAGCCATGGAAGAAGTTCCTTCCAGTAAATTTACATCTTCAAGCATACATTCGATATCTTCCTTTTCCAGTAAGGTTTTCAGCAACTGGGCTTTCACAAACGGAAGAGTGGCAATGGCAAGCATTTTTCTGTTCATGGTGACTAATTTGGTGAACGGTATCATTTTTTATTCGATAAAACTGCGGAAGAGGTTACACTCACCGGGCTAAAT
>CAZLDP010000334.1:336-3829 GCA_964558145.1 uncultured Prolixibacteraceae bacterium
CAAAAGCGCATTGACTGTTGCGGGTTTTTCGCGGGGCGAAACGGGAGTCCGTTCCTGCAGTCAATGCGCTTCTATACCACCGGGGATGAACCCGGTTTATCCGATAAGGAAAGCTTCCTTGATTTTTTCGACGTAATCCAGTTTTTCCCAGGTAAACAACTCCACTTCGATTCTTTTTTCCTCGTGGTAGGGAG
Source organism: uncultured Prolixibacteraceae bacterium (assembly GCA_964558145.1). Lineage (GTDB taxonomy): Bacteria > Bacteroidota > Bacteroidia > Bacteroidales > Prolixibacteraceae > UBA1413. Next base: position 531 of record CAZLDP010000334.1, read on the forward strand.
GGTTAAACGATTTGGTAATCTTTTCCGGAGTTCTTCCCATATGGCCATATCTGGCAGTTTCGGCATAGATGGGTTTTCGCAGGTTGAGTCTTTCTTCGATCAGCGCCGGGCGCAGGTCAAAGATTTCATTCACTTTAGCGGCGATCTCACTGTCACTCATTTTCACTCTGCTTCTGCCGTAGGTATTGACATACAATCCGACCGGCCTGGCTATGCCGATGGCATAGGCAAGCTGGATAAGGATTTCGTCGGCCACCCCTGCTGCTACGAGATTTTTTGCGATGTGGCGGGCTGCGTAAGCTGCCGACCTGTCAACCTTTGAGGGATCTTTACCGGAAAAGGCGCCGCCCCCGTGGGCTCCTTTACCCCCATACGTATCGACAATGATTTTTCTGCCGGTGAGTCCCGTATCACCGTGAGGACCACCAATCACGAACTTGCCGGTAGGGTTCACATGGTATTCAATTTCACCGTTGAAAAGGGCCTTTATCCGGGAGGGCAGTTTTTGAACCACCCGGGGAATAAGAATATGAATCACATCTTTCCTGATTCTGGCCAACATGGGTTCATCATCGTCAAATTCGTCATGCTGGGTGGAAACCACAATGGTATGGACCCTCAGTGGCGTATGATCGTCGGCATATTCAATGGTAACCTGCGATTTGGAGTCGGGACGGAGGTAGGGCATGGGGCTGTTCTCTTCCCTGCGGATGGCAGCCAATTCAATCAGGATCCGATGCGAAAGTTCCAGGGGCAATGGCATAAAGTTGTCGGTATCCCTGCAGGCATAGCCAAACATCATGCCTTGGTCGCCTGCTCCCTGTTCCTCTTTCTTAGGTCGGTCCACTCCCCGGTTGATATCCCCGCTTTGTTCGTGAATAGCCACCAAAACTCCACATGAATCCCCGTCGAAACGATACTCAGCCTTGGTATATCCGATCTTTTTGATCACACAGCGTGCCACTTCCTGCACATCAATGTAGGTGTTTGATTTGACTTCGCCGGCCACAACAACCTGTCCCGTGGTCACCAGGGTTTCGATTGCGACTTTTGAGTCGGGATCAAAAGCCAGAAACTGGTCAAGCAATGCATCTGAAATCTGATCGGCCACTTTATCGGGATGACCTTCTGAAACGGATTCACTGGTGAATAAATAACTCATATCTCATACAAATTAATGTGCAGGAAAACTCCGGCACGATTCAACAATAAAAGTATGTACTACAGGATAAAGATTGATCAAAAGGCGTTAAGCCTGATTGTTTTAGCATTTTTAGTGGTTGCAATCAATCACAAATCTTTCCACGTAGTGACTGCAAAAATAAGGATCTTTTTTAAATCTGGAAATCAGTTTTTAAAATTTATAAAAGAGGGAGCGCCGGGAGGTTGAAAATCATGCTTTGCGCAATGCTTCAGCCCCTCCGGTAATTTCCAGAATTTCATTGGTGATGGCGGTCTGGCGCGCTTTGTTGTATTCGAGGGTCAGATCTGCAAGCAGTTCGGTGGCATTGTCGGTAGCCTGGTGCATGGCAGTCATGCGGGCGCCATGTTCAGCAGCGATCGACACAAGAAGGCATTTGTAAAAGAAGATTTTAATCCAAAGGGGAATCAGATCCTCAATTACTTCCCCGGGAGAAGGTTCGAAGATGGTATCGCCTTTAATGTCAGCGGGTTCTTTCTGTGGTACCTGTAGGGGGAGGAAAACTTCACTCACCTGGGTATATTGGGCAGCATTGATAAATTCGTTATGGACAATTTCGATCCGGTTGTAAACTCCCCTGGTAAAATCTTCCATTATCCGGGAGCAAATGATCGTTGCTTTTTCGAAAGTAAGGGACTCCAGAAGGTCGTTGTGATGGCCGGTTACTTGAATATGGTGATTTTTCAGCCCCTTCTCCCCCTGTTTTCCTATAGCCAGGAAATCGACTTTTCCTGCCATCAGTTGGCTTCTATATTTAGTGGCGGCTAATTCCAGTGCTGTAGAGATTATATTGGCGTTAAAGCCTCCACAGAGGCCCCTGTTGGAAGAGATCAATACCACAAGCACCGATTCGGGCTCCTGAGGCTTGGTAAGCGCCGATTCGGGGATACCTGAAGCCACGGTGAGTGCCAAATCAAAGATATCACGAAATTTCAGCGAATAGGGGCGGAAATTAATCACAGCATCCTGGGCTTTTTTCAGCTTGGCTGCCGATACCATTTTCATGGCGCTGGTCACCTTTCTGGTAGTTTTTACCGACCCGATGCGGCTTCGTATTTCTTTCAGTCCTGACATAATCTGATCACGTCGTTGTGCAGGTCTCCGGCATGGCTATTTACCTGCGCTGTATTTTTCAGCCGCTTCAGCGGCTGCTTTCAGAAGGGTGGTTTCAGCTTCCTCATCCAGGATTCCCGACTTCAGCAGCCTGAGCACATCCTTGTATTTCATTTCGAGCAGTTCAATATATTCCGCTTCGAAGTTTTTGACTTTATCAACGGGGATTCTGCGCAACAGCTCTTTGGTGCCGCAAAAGATAGCAGCAATCATGTGTTCAAGTTTGACAGGCTGGTACTGAGGCTGTTTCAATATTTCCACGTTCTTTCTTCCCTTATCGAGTACCCTGAGGGTATTGGCATCAAGATCGGAACCGAATTTAGCAAAAGCTTCCAACTCCCTAAATTGTGCCTGATCGAGTTTCAAGGTACCTGCGATTTTTTTCATCGCCTTTACCTGGGCGGTTCCTCCCACCCGGGAGACGGAAATTCCCACGTTGATGGCAGGACGGATCCCTGCGTTGAAAAGGTTGGTTTCGAGGAAGATCTGACCATCGGTGATGGAAATCACGTTGGTTGGAATGTAGGCTGATACATCTCCGGCCTGGGTTTCAATGATGGGAAGTGCAGTCAGAGAACCTCCTCCCTTCACTTTTCCTTTCAGGCAGGCTGGAAGATCGTTCATTCCGGCGGCAATTTCGTCCGATTCGATGATTTTGGCAGCCCTTTCCAGTAACCGGGAGTGAAGGTAAAACACATCGCCGGGATAGGCCTCCCGTCCGGGCGGACGGCGCAGCAACAGGGATACCTCGCGGTAGGAAACCGCCTGTTTTGAAAGGTCGTCGTATATGATCAAGGCATCGCGGCCGGTGTCCCTGAAATACTCTCCAATGGCTGCACCGGCGTAAGGGGCATAAAACTGGAGGGCGGCAGGATCGGCGGCAGAAGCCATCACTACGATGGTATAATCCATGGCGCCATATTTTTCGAGGGTGGCTGTGAGTGTAGCCACCGTGGATCCCTTTTGTCCGATCCCTACATAGATG
>CAZLDP010000335.1:0-3825 GCA_964558145.1 uncultured Prolixibacteraceae bacterium
CAGAAAATGCTGCAGGTCAGTATTTCTTTAATCTTGCCTTGTTAGAAAAGGATGAATTGTGTAATAGAATGTTCACCTGTCGACAGGATTATCATGGAAAATTGCTCTCACTTCCTCGGACAAAAGAAAATCTTAACAAAGCATTTCATTTCTATTATGCAATCGGAATGATCAATGAAGCATATCACTTGGCTTATGAATCCATGGTCATCTATGGGTATCAGGCTGAAAATCTCAAAATGCTGGTTAAAACAGATTTGATCAATGGAAATTATGCAATTGCTGAGCGTCATATCAATATACTGAAGAAAACACTCCTTTACAGGAAATGGGCCTTCAGGTACGAAAAAATGCTCTATAATCCCAGTATAGTATTATCAGATGTAGACCTTGGGAGGAAGGTGAAACTTCGCCCTCACTTTGATTTTTTTCTCAGCCCGGATGACAGGGATAATTTGGATATGTTGCTGATTGCCAATCCTGATAATACAAAGGCGTTTGAATGCAGGATGGCGTGGTTTTTGTTAGATAAGGAGTACAAAAATGTGGTGTATTATGTGAAACGGCTTAGCGAGATGGGGTATCAAAAAATTCCGCGTCATATCGAAGAGGCATTGATGATATTTGAAAACCAAAAATATGAATTACCATACCTTGGCGGTTTCATTGTCAGCGAGGATACCCGCAGCCGGTATAAGTTATATCTCTCTGACCGCGTAAAAAATGGGGCGGTGGACAAGGAAAAATTTATTCAGGTATCGGCTCCGCAATGGGATGATACTTTCTGGTATTATTTTTATAATAATTGATGTGTCAGGTATTTATGTTTTTTGTAAGAAACGAACTGCATTCATTTTTTTTAGCTTATAAATTTTATCATTCTTTTTTAATTTTAGGAGGTTGTCATGAACGAGTGTCGTATTTTGCCCGCATCAGGTCTGTTTTTTTTGTTCCTCTTGGTTCCGGTTCTGCTTTTTTCACAGGTGAAAAGCGGTGTTAAAACGGATGCGATTCCCACACCAGTTCAGACAACCGTGAAGTACGGAGCACTCGCCATAGACCGGGGAAACGGAATATATTTCGGTTGGGCTTCTGAGTGTGTCTCACTGGCAGAAGCTGAAAAAAAAGCCCTTGAAAATTGCAGTAAAAAAGGAGGCCGGTGTACGATTGTGCTTTCTTATTCAGGAACGGGATGTGCTGTATATCGCTTCATCTCCGGAAATGTTGGTATGGGTTATGGCTGGGGACTAGCCGCGACAAAAGAGGAAGCAGATAAAAAAGCTAAAAAGGAGTGTGCTGAACGCAGCTATGGTTTACCTGCCCCCAACATGGTTTCAAGCTGTAATCCTGCCAATTCGGGAGATTTGAGACTTATCTATGATGCACATGATGAGATAAAAAGTCTTCAGCCCGGAACGATCACTGACTATTGAACAGATTCCTGGACTTTTCTGAATTTCTGTTGACGAAAGTGATAATTCCCGGTGGCTAACTCGTTTATATCTTGATAGTGTTTCAAAAAGGTGATTTTCACCGGTGCCCCTGACTTTGACATTTTCTGATTGGGGCATACATCTTCAGGGTAACTGCGATCAGAACCCATTCTCAGATTTTTCCGGATTTTAGGAATTTAAAAGTGAGAAAAACTGTCTAATTGTTTTTGAATTCCTAATTTTATGAAAAATAACCGGTTTTGAAAAAAACGAGGGGATTCATGAAGTAAGTAATAGATTATGAGAAAGATGCTCTTTTTATTCGTTCAGCTCCATCTTTTGTTTATCGTGAATACGGTTTTCGGCGCTGTGCTTGAAAAAAACAACATCAAGTTGATCAACGTGACTGCCGACAACGGCCGTCCATTGTCCCGCGACAACGCCAGGGTCTATGACAGCGGGATAAAACCAAAGAAAAAGAGAGGGGAGATGCCTGGAGTCCGGAAAATGATGTACTACACCGATTCCAGCCGGATGGGAATCCATTTTGCCAAAGATCCCCATGTGATTGCCTTTCAGAACCGCTATCTGATGTACTATTCCGTGAAACCCTATACCGATGAGCACAATGTTTCGCACGGGCTGGGAATCGGGATTGCCGAAAGTTCCGACCTGATCCACTGGACCCGTATCGGGGATGTGAATGCCGACTCATCAGCCGTCTATGAATCAAAAGGAGTAGGCGCCCCCTGTGCCCTGGTCATCGGTGATAAAGTCCACCTTTTTTACCAGACCTATGGCAACAGGGAAAAGGACGCCATCTGTCATGCCTGGTCAACTGACGGGATCCATTTTACCCGCAATGAAACAAATCCCATTTTTCATCCCGACGGGGAGTGGAACTGCGGGAGGGCCATCGATGTGGAAGTTGTAAAATTCAGGGATAATTATTATCTCTACTTTGCAACCCGTACCCCTGATTTTAAAATTCAACTGCTGGGTGTGGCCAGGGCTCCTGGCTCAACCAATTTTAACAGGGAAACCTGGACCCATCTTTCAATTGGAGGCTCCATTTTGAAGCCGGAACTGCCCTGGGAAAAAAACTGTATCGAGGCTCCTTCCGTGCTGGAGAAGAATGGCAGGCTGTACATGTTTTATGCGGGTGCATACAACAATGAACCCCAACAGGTGGGAGTGGCTGTCAGTTCTGACGGCATCCGATGGGAAAGGCTCTCCGATGAACCCTTTCTGAGCAATGGAAAGCCCGGCGAGTGGAATTCCAGTGAATCGGGGCACCCTCATATTTTTCAGGGAGAAAATGGGAAAACCTGGCTTTTCTTCCAGGGCAACAACGACCAGGGTAAAACATGGTACCTTTCAAAAATTGGGGTGAAATGGAAACCCGGGGGTCCGGTCAGAAAGAGGAGCCCCTGGTGAGCGTTTACGCATTACGGCACAGGAAAATAGGATTCGATCATTGCGTTTTACTACCCGGTTCTTTGTGTGAAAAACAGGTTGAAGGTCTGAATATGAATAGCTTGAGGTTTTGTTTTTTTCTTGTTTCCTTTCTCTTAGGTTCATCCGTTTTTGTGCAGGTTGCCGCGCAGGACGCCATGCCCGAAGAGGTGATGCAGCGGATTTATGAGGAGATAAAAACTCCCTATAAATATGGGTTGGTGTTAGTACCCGGAGATAGCGGGAAAATGGTGGACAGTCCGTCGGTATTCCGGCACGGTCATTCCTGGTATATGACCTATATCGTTTTTGATGGCAGGGGATATGAAACGTGGCTCGCACATAGTGACAATCTCCTCAATTGGAAAACCCTTGGCCGGATCATCTCCTTCACCGGTAGCCTTCCCTTTATAAGACGATGCAAATTTTTATAACTATATTGTTTTGCCTGTTTAATAATAGAGAAATATGATCCGAGCTTTATTATCATTTACCATCCGGCTGGCTTTCGTGTGTGCAACTATCGGCCTTTTTTTGCATTCCTGTTCGCCTGAAAAATCGAATAAGGAAAATGAGATAGAAAAAGAGACACTTCGCCGCAGCGAAAGTTTTTTCGGGCTCCATTTCGATTTCCATGCGAACAAAAATGACAGTGCGATCGGGGAAACTTTCACCGCCGGAATGATTGACACTCTGCTGACCATGGTCAAACCCGATTATATCCAGGTCGATTGCAAGGGACATCCCGGTATTTCGAGTTACCCGACAAAAGTGGGAAATGGTGCGCCGCGATTTGTTAAAGATCCGCTGAAAATCTGGCGGGAAGTGACCCGGAAGCATCAGGTGGCCTTGTTTGTTCATTATTCCGGGGTATGGGACGATGCTTCGGCCGAAAAGCATCCCGAATGGATGGCCCTGGATGCACAGGGGAGAAGAA
>CAZLDP010000336.1:0-3821 GCA_964558145.1 uncultured Prolixibacteraceae bacterium
GTTGGTTTCATTGAAAGCATTCTTGGTTATGAAGGTATTGATGTTGGTGATGTCACCGAAGTCAACCAGGTCAATTTCGATCTGGTTCAGCTCGCTCCCCGAGGGTAACATGTTATAGAAGGAATAGGCATAAGTATTAAGTCCCGACTCAGAACTGAAAATGGCGTCTTTTCCAACAGAAGATTCAGGAGCTTCATACAGATCACAGGCGTGTAAGAAGAGGCCCAAAATGAATATTACATATATAATTCTTTTCATGATGTACGCAGATTAAAATGTTAAGGATAAGCCTAAAGAGATACTCTTCATCAAGGGGTAGCTGTAATTATCCCCGCTGGTGCCGGAGGTCAGGTCAGGGTCAGATCCAGAAGTATTGGTCACATCAAAATCCCGGGTGTGCTTATAAAGAGGGGACCAGCACCAAAGGTTTTCACCTGTCAGATAAATCCGGCCGTTCTTCATACTGATTTTGGAAATCAGATGGTGAGGAAGTTCATAACCGAACTGAAAACTCTTCAGACGAATATAACCCACATTCTGCAGATACCGATCGGTAACGGTATTTCCATATCCGACTGAAGCATTATAGCCTGCATAACGGGGCAGGTAAGCATCGCGATTCTCTTCAGTCCAGTAGTTGTCCAGATGCCATTTGGGGAGATTATTGTACGGACGGTTATACTGTCCCCAGAATCCGGATTCTTTATCCGGGAACCAGTTCTGCTTCATGACTCCCTGGAAGAAAGTCGATACAAAGAAACTGTTCCAGTCGGCATTCAGCGTGAAGCTGTATATATAGCGGGGTTCTGTATTCCCCACAATGACCATGTCACCCGGTTTATCTAAAGTTTTGTCGCCGTAATCGATTTTACCGTTTTTATTGTAATCGACGAACTTGATATCGCCCGGATATACGGTTCCGTTAGAAGAAGATTTGATGATGGTATTAACATAATCCTTAATTTCATCCTGTGACTGGAACAATCCGTCGGTCTTGTATCCCCACAATTCACCGATTCTCATTCCTTCATAATAATCGCTCAGGCTCTTTGTCGAGTTGTTGTAACGATCGATAACCGAGTAATAATCATGCAAGGTGGCACGCAGTTCGTAATCAAAAGGTTTACTTCCCGCTGAGAATTTGTGTTTCCAGGTAACGGCCAATTCCCAACCATTGGTGGTCATATCGGCATAATTCCCTTTGGGGGAGGTAGCTCCGAAAACTTCGGGAAGTGTCATCCCCACGGTATACATATCGGTAGTTTTCCGGATATAATAATCCCCGGTAAACCGGAGTTGGTTTCTAAACATGCTTAAGTCAACACCCAGGTCAACAGAGGTGGAGGTTTCCCAGGTCAGACTGTTGGGGATAACGGCAGGACACTTGGTATATTTGTTCAACGCACCATTGATTACGTATCCCGAAGTGCTGATATTAAGAAGTTCCATGAAATTATACGAACCAACATTCCCGTTTCCAAGAGAGCCGTAGGAAGCCCGAATTTTCAGATCGCTGATGGTATTCTTGCTCACATTCCAGAAAGGCTCCTGTGAAATTCTCCATCCCGCCGATACGGAAGGGAAAAATGCATATTGCTGGCTTTCCGGGAATTTGGAAGATCCGTCGTAGCGACCGTTCACTTCCATCAGATAGCGATCTTTATATCCGTAATTCAAACGGAAGACAGCTCCCAGTATTCTCCATTTTTCATAAGGTGCCGAAGTGGTAATATTTTCCCCCAGAGCCAGATTAAGGCTTTTTGCATCTTCGAGCAAAAGACCGTTGCGCTGAACAGTGATCCTTTCATATTTATAGGTTTCATAGTTGTAACCCACCATTCCCTTAAAATAGTGATCCCTGGCGAAGGTATTTTCATATTCCGCATAGAGGTTAGTGGTGGTATACAACGTATTACGGGTTTGAGTCTGTAAATCGTTATATTTCGCACTCAGCCAAACCGTTTCACCCACTTTCGTGCTGTAGGGAACGGGAACCCGTTTCTGTACATCATTGTTGTCAAAATTGCGGAAGGTGAAATCCCCGTTTACCCTGAGTTTATTATTGAAAAAATTGGCGATGAAACCGGTGGTATTTTTTAAAACCTTTTTGTGCGTATCCAGACCGTTTTTCCCGTAAATAAAATCACCCACGGTATAGGCGGCCGACATGGTCAGACTTCCATCCGGATTAAAAATTGTTTCCGTCGGGTGACCTTCATCGGCAATGTTCCTCCAAATCGACCCCCCTTCACCCACATTGATCGGATTGTGATAGGTCATATCGGAGAATTCCATATTATTGGTCACTTTTAACCAGTCGAAAGCCTGGAGTGAACCCTTTGCCCGGATATTCATCATCTGATAGGTGTCGGAGTTGTACTTGAATAAGCCGTTGAAATCATAGAGACGGCTCGATATATAAAAATCCGAATTTTCAGTTCCTCCCGAGATCGTTACATTATGATCCTGTGCAAATGAGTTGTTCCTGTATAAAGCATCGAACCAGTCGGTATTCCCGTAATAGGTATAGGTACCGTTAGCCTCCTGAACCACTTCGTCGGCAATACCCTTTTCTTTCCTTTCTTTGAAAGTCTGCAGCCAGGCATCGGAATACAACTGGCTTTTATTGATCTTGCTCGGAAGAGAAGAGTAATTATTCCAGGCATAATAGGCTTCCCTGAAACGCTCGGCATAGACATACCCGTCGGTGACAAAATCCGGCATGGTAGTGGGCCGCTGTACCGACAAATTCGAGGTGAAATTGACGGTTGTTTTTCCTTTGGTGGGGTTTTTGGTGGTGATCAGTACTACACCAAAAGAGCCCCTGGCTCCGTATATGGCAGCCGAAGCAGCATCTTTGAGGACAGATACGCTGGCGATGTCGTTGGGATTCAGCAAAGCCGGATCACCTTCCACCCCATCAATCAGCACCAAAGCGCTACCCCCCTGCCCGATCGAAGTTACACCTCGCACATTGTAAGAAGCGGAACGGGTAGGCTTACCATCGTTCAGGGAAATGTTCAGGTTGGCAATTTTTCCCTGGAGAGCCTGGGTAACATTGGATACCGACCGGTTTTCAAATGCTTCGCTGGTTACCTGGTCCACTGCGCCCGTCAGATTCACTTTCTTCTGGGTGCCATAGCCTACTGCCACAATTTCCTCAATACCAATGGCTTCTTCCAAAAGAGTTACGTCTATGCGGGAAAGCTTACCCACAATAACTTCCTGTGTGGTCATCCCCACAAAAGAAAACACAAGAACACCGTTCGAAGGCACGTTCCCAATGGAGTAGTTGCCATCGTTATCGGTAATGGTCCCGCTGGTTGTGCCTTTCACAACCACAGTCACACTGGGTAATGGTATTCCGTTACGGTCGGTAACCTTTCCGGTTATGGTGACCTGCTGCCCGGTAACCACCGGTAACGGCATCGCTGCGTTGGTCTGTACAGTCTGCCGGGTAACCTGAGCATAACTTCCTGAGGCGAAACTTTGAATTACTCCGATAAGCAAGGCAAAAACAATTAGTCGCATAGTTATTAAAAGTCTTGAATTCCAGACTTCCAGAAAATCCGGAATAATCCTACATTTAAATTTTTTCATACTTTGGGTTAGTTAAAATTAATACATTCATTCTTTGGGGATCTCTTCGGCAAAAAAGAGAAATCCGTTTAAAACTAAAGGGAAATGTTAGCCCATCTCCCTTTTTAGATTTGCTCTCCGGTTTATTTTCATAGGCTCTTTAATTTAATATTAACTTTCTTTCGTTTCAATTTGATCTGCTTCAGGTTGAAAATTCCCTTCCTGCGGAAACAATAAAATCA
>CAZLDP010000337.1:0-3820 GCA_964558145.1 uncultured Prolixibacteraceae bacterium
GAGGTAGCCCGGGAACAAAAAGTGGCGCTGGTGGATTCCTGGGAGTTGTTTTACTGGTCCGCCCAAGTTCGCCAAACCCCCGGCAACATCGATTTTTTGTTTTTGGATGGGATTCATCCAAACGACCAGGGACATGAACTGATTGCAGATGCCATTTTCAGAATCATCAGGAAGAAAAGATTTTAACTTAATAAATTACTGACCATGCAGACCAATTTTTCCCGCAGGAATTTTATTAAAAAGTCTGCCCTTCTTGCCACTGCCGTGGGAGTGGGGAATCGGTTCCGCGCTATTGCCATAGATTCACCTCTGCGCTATTCCTTGCCGTATGACGGAGAAGTTGTGGCACCTGACATTCCCTTTAGACCGAGGCGAGTGGCCAGTTGGTGGAATACCCTCGATGATTTGTTGTGGTCGCAGAAGTCTGTCAGGGACAAGGTAAAACGACGGGCTGAAGGATTTGCTGCCGCTCACATCGATACGGCCATGAACTATGGGTTCCACGTAAGGTTCGATTTTGCCAACTACTTTGGACAGATGAATGAATATTTTCATGCGGTGAAGGAGGAGTTGCATCAGTATGACATCAAGTTTATTGAGCATTATTCCTGTAACCATGTTCAGCGGCCGCGAGATAAAGCCGAGTTCGACAAGCTGCACCGCAACCACCGGCATCATGTGTTGTTGTTCCACGATCCGGTTGCCGCCGAACACGCCCAATATGAGGGCCACCTTTTCCGCGATCTTTTTGAAGTTGACCTTTTCGACGGCTCCAGGGGGTACGCCCGGCAGTACCAGATGGAAGCATTCTGCCACAACAACCCGGCATTTCTGGATATGCACAGAAAATACCTGGAAAGGTTGATCAGGGAGGTGGACTTCGATGGCTACGAGATCGACGACATGTGTGATTATGTCGGATTGAGGGCGTGTGGTTGCCCATACTGCCGCGAAAGATTCCGCAGGGATTACGGACATGAGATTCCTCCAGTAACTGACCTCTCCTTTTGGGGCGATTTGTCCAAACCTATGCTGCAGTGGGGCAATTACGACAATCCTGTTTTCAGGGACTGGATCAAAATGAAGGATGACAGTATTGCCAGTCACGTGGCCATGGTAAAGGAAGTAATTGGCAACAAACCTCTCTTTACCTGCTGTTCCAGTACCGGACCTGTGGTACTGAACGCCATCAGCCTCAACCTGGAGCGCATTGCCGGAAAACTCGATTTTTTTATGCTGGAGAACGTAGGAATCAGTCTGCGCTCGGTAAATTGGATGGAAATGGATGCCGAAGCCATGCAACAGAAGGATATTGCCCGTGAACGGGGGAACTCGCCTGCAATCGCCTTGAGTTATACCATTTATCCCGATGGCGGATACCTTGGATGGAGTCTGGCCCGCTTCTGGGGAGTAGCCAACTGGGCAAGTACTTTTCAGCGCCGGGTATTTGAGGAGGATCCTGCCGATTCCATGGAAACCGAAGATATGATCAGGCCCTGTAACGACTGGGAGGTAAAACAGAGCGACCTGAACCATTACGAGTCGAAAGATTTTACGGAGGTCAGACTGGTATACAATTACTACTGCAGGATCAATGGATGGCGGGATGAAAGCGGAGTTGAACACTGGACCAAAACAAAGATGTGGTCTAAACAGTTGCTTGAACACCATATCGGATACCGGATCCTGCGCTACAAGGAACTGGAAGAGGGAGAACGGCTGACGTCGGAAAAGACTCCCCTGGCGCTTGATGGGGTGGCCTGTGTCTCCGACCGGCAGTTTGGCGCCATTCAGCACTATCTTTCAAGGGGAGGGATCCTGTGGGTTTCTCTTCCCTTTGGAACACACGATGAAAAGGGAAATGCCAGGGAGAAACCCCTGTCAGTTGAATTGCTGAGAAAGAAAACGAAAAACCTCAGGATAATCGATTCCATTTCTGTCAATCCGGAGGTGCTCAACGAACTGGTTGAAAGCGGGAAATTTATCCCCGCAGTCAGGCAGACAGCCGGAGACAAGGGATGGATGGTCAGATTCAGGGAGTATGGCAACCGGAAAGTCATTCATTTTATGAATTCCAGGCTCAGGGCAGTGCCGCATCCTACAGTGAAGGATATCGGCCGGTTACCGGTTTTGAAAGAAATTGAATCGGAAGTGCAGAATAACCTCCTTGAATTTCAAATCGATGCCAGGAAATTCAGCGTGGCGGGTCTACGTCTCTACAGTCCCGAGACCGGGGATACCGACAGGGAAATCTCTTTTTCGGTGAACCGCGACAAAATCATCATGAAGGCGGATCTGACAGGGATTAAAGTGTACGCAACGGCTCAGTAAATTATCGAAATCTGGAATATTACCTGAAAATAAACCTTAACCATTTGCTGAACCTGAGAAAGAGCATCCTCCCTCAATTACGGAGCAGCAAGCTAATACCTTCAAAATATGAAACAAAGACTCTTTTGGCCGGCAGGTTCCACGCGGAAGGGAATTGTCCCTTTTTGGGGCAGAACTGTTGTTTTTGCGCTGGTGCTGTTGTTTACGGTACCGGCCTGCGACAGTAGATGGAATGGCACGGGGGTTCCCGGCAATCTGAAAGTACGCGCCCTCTGGGTTGATCCACCCGGATTTGCCGACCGGAAAACCGTAGATAACCTGGTGGAAAAATGCAAAAAAGCCGGGATCAACATGATCATTCCCGACGTAATGCTGCGTGAAGACATCTGGTTCAAATCGGACCATTTCATCGGCAAGGTGAATGCCACTGAGGAATATGATCCTCTGGCCTACCTGATTGAAAAGGCGCATGCGCTCGATATCGAAGTGCATCCCTGGAGTTGTGTCTACTACACCAAACCCAGAATTCCCGAATGGGTCAGTAAACCCATTGTACCCGACAAGTATGACCATGTTTTCCTGTCACCGGCCCATCCTGAGGTGAATCCTTACCTGGTGTCGGTACTGAAGGATCTGTTGAACTATGACATCGATGGCATCCATCTGGATTACACCAGGTACTGGAATGCGGCATTTGACTATTCGGAAACAGCCTGTCAGCGATTTATGGAATCGCATGGGTTCAATCCGAAGGATTTTATTGACAACCCCGCCAATATTGTACCGGCCGACCAGGATGCTTATCCGGTGAGGGTGCTTTATCCCAACACTTGGTTAGAGCGGGTGTGGGACAACGGAACGGTGGAGCGGACGATGAACCGGACTGAAACCGGGTGGGCATGGGTTCCTGAAAAAGTGGAATCGATTGACCGGTTGCGCACCCCGGGATTGTTGGTGGTTACGCATTATCCCGAGGTTACGCAGGAAATGACCGAAGCCTTTCAGCGGTTTACGGAACGGGGAGGTGATTTGCTCTGGATTTATCCCGACCGCGAACTGGTCACTAAGTTTCCGGTATGGGCAACCCTGTCGGGTTTGACCGGTATCGGTGCCCCGCAAAGCGGACATTGTGTGATTTCCGCTGCGGCGGGAAATCCGGCGGGGACCTCATTTGAACCCTTTGAGTCCAATTCAACCTGGGCTCCCCTGGTTCCGGGAAATGCGGAAGTGGTATGCAACATGGGCGATAAGCTCCCCGTAATTACCCGGAATAAGCATGGCAACGGTAGCTTCTCCGCTTTGGGTTTCAGGGTTATGGACAGCCAGGATCCGGTGATGCTGCAGTTTTTCAAGAACCTTCTGCTTGGTTTCCGGGAGAAGGCAGGAGTTTCGGGAACCGACCTGATGGCAGAAAAGAGAAGGCAGTGGATGGATTGGAGGGCCTTGCACATCCTTGACCTGGTTCGTCAGGTAAACCAGATGGTAAAGG
>CAZLDP010000338.1:0-3792 GCA_964558145.1 uncultured Prolixibacteraceae bacterium
TGCCTTTTCTGCCAGAGCGGGATTCTTTTCACGACGTTCTGCTGAAGAACCGAATAGTACCATCTTACGTGCAGGAGCATAACCGATATGTGCCCTTGCATCTGCCCTGTCTGCCGGTCTGAACAGCCTGATATCAACTCCATTGGCGATCACTTCAGCCGACTGAAGGCCAAGCCTCTCCTTCATTTGCTGTGATTTGACAATGGTGACATTCCATCTGAAGTGGTAAAAAACACGGCTCAGCTCCCTTACTACCGGTGACATGTGAACATCAGACCCCATCAGTGACACCACCAGCGGAAATCTCCCTGCCAGTGAAGCGGCAAAGGCACTCAGGCTGTAGTGGGCATGCACCAGGTCATAACGGCCACTCTTCCAGGCTCGCCTGACAGCCGGAACAGCAGAGAGATATCCTGAGATCCCCGGGCCGGAAAGAAGGTAATCAACCTCTATTCCTGCCTCCCTCAGTGACTCTCCCTGGCTGATGACAACCTGGCCCGGCTTCCCGTTTTTCCCGCTTGATACAAATAATACCTTCACTGCAGTAACCCTGTGCTGACTTCGTTTCAATCCTTCGTACGGTCAACTACCAGCCTGAACTTACCACTTCCTGATACGGCAATCTTGTCCACAATCCTGATCTCATAACCGATTCTTCCCTTCAGGTATTCACTCAGCGCCTCTTCAATTATCTCCATATCTGCAGGTAAAAATCTTTCAGAAGTCTCCAGGTTGATGCGCAGCATGTTTGCGTCAATCTTTTCAACCTGATACTGCTTCAGCCCGTTTACCTTTTTGAGCAGCATGCTGCCGAAGAAGCTTGGTACTGAGAGCATTCCGCCATCAGGAAGGGTTATAATGTCAACCTCGCGGCCGGAGACTGCCCTCAGCCTTGAGAAACCTATGCTGCATTCATGGCTGCTGCCTTCATCGGGTATCGCCATATCACCGTTTTTGTAACGGAGCATCGGGAATGCAAAATTGTCAAGGTCAGTTACATAAACCTCCCTGTTCCCGGCTTCATCAACCGGCTCCCCGTACTCAATATAAACATGAGGGTCAATGATATGGTAAAGGCCACATTCGGCGCACTCATAGGCAATGCTGTTAATCTCACTGCAGCCGTATGTGTCGTAGACAGGTCCGATGGCCTCCTCTATTGATCTTCTCTGATAATCATGCAGGTTTTCGGCAGTGGTAAGGACATATTTGGGTGGATGGCTGAATACCAGATTATTGTTCTTCAGGTACTCTGCAAAATGATAAATTGCATTGGTGTACCCGTCAAGGAAATCATACTTCTCCCTGGTGATAATCTCGTAAAGGTCGCGCAGACGGCTGCCATCATGCAGGGTGTATGCAGGAAACTTGTGATGCCTGAAGATTTTTGCCTTTAACCTTGAGGTGAAACGGCCCCACTCCTCATTCACTGTAGTGGGGTTGCCCCAGATGTGCAGTCCCTTCATTGACATCCTCCACCCTGAGAATGACCAGCCCAGAAGATGTGCAGCCAGCCCGGCGCTTGTAGCCCTGCTGTCTTTCCTGTAAAAGATTGGCTGGCCGGTTGACCCTCCTGATGATCCTGCAGAGAGCTTTTTGTTCCGGTAACCGGAAGCAATCAGCTTCTGCCAGTGATCCTGCAGATCCTTTCTGGTGAGGGGAGGGATGATCCTCATCTGTTCCAGTGAAGTGAAATCCTCTGCAGAGAAGCCGCACTCCCGGAATCTCTCACTGTAAAACGGAACATCGCGTTCACAGTGCACAAGCAACTGCTTCAGCCTGGCAAGCCTGTAAGCTTCCGTCTCACTCCGCGAAGCATCTCTCAGCCGCTCAAAACGGTTGAGATACCGAAGAGTATTCTGCCCTTTTATGAGATCTGACAGAAAGATGCTGAGTCTTGTCATATATCATTTTTTGGATTTCTCCTCAGGGGGATCTCTCTATCTTCTGCAGCAGCCATGGCAATTGAGAGGCTGAGGATAGTATAAAGAGTGCTGTTTGCCACCTGCCCCGAATCAGCCATAATCTCCTGATTGAAAAATCCGGGGCGAACAAACACCTTTCTGAAGAATTCCGCATTGTGCCTGAAAGCCCTGCCCACGCTGAAGAGGTCAGTTGCCGGATCCAAAGGCCTGCTTTTCTTCCTTACATAACCCCTTACCACTTTAAGCCTGCCGGCAAGAGTCAGAAGATCATCCGGACAATAACCCTTGTCTGTGATCATCTTTCCCAGCTGCGGAGCAGCCTCTCTTATGATCTGTGCATAAAGAACCTGTCCCTTGTATCTTTTAAAGGGGTTCTTCTCAAAAAATTCGGAATAGACCCCGGCATATCCTGTTCCCAGAATGATCTTCATGAATTCTGCATCAAGAAACGGGGTCCGGTTCTTTAGATGTATGTACTGATTTACCATCTCTGCCCCGAAATACTTCCTGAAAACCTCCTCGAAGATGAAAACATAAAACCTTTCGTTCCTGGTAAGCTCTCTGTAGTTCCGGTTGAAACAGGGCAATGTCAGCAGGCTCTGTTTCAGCTGATCCCACTCCTCATCAAATGCCCCTTTGGCCAAAGAGCTGAACTGGCTGCTCCCGCGAATGACCTCGAATGCCTCATCAGCGGAGTTGCTGCTGAAGAGCGATACCAGGTTCGGTGAAAGTGTAACACCCCTGACATTTGCTGCCCGGAATAGTTCGCTTCCAAAGTTTCCGGTAATCATACAATCTGAATGACGCTTGAGTATCTTTGCCGCATAAAGGTAATGACCGCGGACAAATGAGGCTGTTCCTGATGCATTCAGTATAAACTCAATACCGTTGTCGAGACTCCCCATTCTAACATAATCATCATCAAGCAATATCTTCAGGTAAGGCAGCCCTGCTTCCCCGGTCACCAGGTCAGGAATCTCAACATCCTTTGATCCGGGTGCCCCGAAGCTGAAGCAGAGCATGTCACCACCTGCAGCCAGGCCTGCAGCCACAAGCGTTCTGCTGTCAAGGCCCCCGGTAAATGCATTGAGATACTTACCGGCCGGAATATATTTTTTAACTGTATCAAGAAAAGCTGCGTTGACGCTCTCCCCTGCACGCCTCCATGGCAGCGGATCAGCTGAAAAGAGGTCTTCCGTGGCCGTATGCCTCACAAGCTTTACTGACCCCTGCCTTACCTCCATGTGGCTGTTTGAGGGAAGAAGGTTTATCCTTTCAATTATACTGTGATTAAAGAGAGGATAATTGAAGAGTACAGTCTCCAGGACAAATCTGCGCGAAACAGTGTCAAGGCCTGCATAGCGACCAAGTTCAAGTGCATTGCCTGACAGAACCACTTCTCCCTCTTTTTCACAGTAATAGATAGGAAGGATGCTGAACAGCGAATTCCCGGCAAAGAACTCCCTCTCCTTCCTGTTGAGTATCAGGAAATAATAATGACCGCGTACCCGCGAAATGAGTGACACGGGATCAATTACCACATCCTGATCTGTAACAAACTCATCACCTCCAACCGGATCACCCCACATCACCAGTTCATGGACTGAATCTGAGTAGTCAACCACAAAGGGAGGGCTCTTCACAAAGAGTTGCTTTAACCCGGAATCCGGTACAGCCGATGGGATTTCCAACAGAAAGTCCGTCATTATTATCTCCTCTGTTTTTGCCTATATGTTTCTTACCCTCCTGGAGATGTTCAGGAGCTGGTACCATGGTGCCTGACCCGAAAAAGCCCTCATCCTGAACCTTGTCCGGGCTCTTTTTACAGGGCTTGAAAGGTCCACCACCGCTCTGTCGGGAATTCTTG
>CAZLDP010000339.1:0-3784 GCA_964558145.1 uncultured Prolixibacteraceae bacterium
GATTGAAGTCCAGTAATGAATTTCTTTGGGAAAAGGATGGTTTTCCGCGGAATCACATAAATGCTTTCCGGTATTCCGAGGGTGTTTTCCCAATGTAAAGTTTGAAATAATGGTTGAAGTTTGCCAGGTTGTTATACCCTGATTCATAACATATCTGGGAAATCTGTTTGTCGGTTTCTGCAAGTAGTTTGGCAGCAATTCCAATCCTGACACTTTTCACATAATCCATAAAGGTCTGACCGGTTTTCTTTTTAAAGTAGCGGCAGAATGAACTCGGTTCCATAAACACAAAGCTGGCCACCTCTTCCAGCTTTATTCCTTGGTGGATATTCTGAAAAACATACTCATAAATCCTGTTGATTTTATCGTGATCTCTCCCAAAATGGGCGGGGAGCGATGAGGGCAAGGCCAGGTATTCGCGCTGGTCAATTTTGAGAAGGAGATTAAATACTTTCAGCAATCCGATATACGATTCAAGTCCTTTCAGGTTTTCCATTCTGCGGATGGCATTGGCAGCCATGATAGCCTTGGGGCCTTTGAAAACAATGCCGCTGCCCGATTCCTTCAGAAGTCCCATCACTCCCTCTAATTCCGGGATATTGAAAAAGTCGGAACTGATGATGTTTTCATAAAAGTGGGTAACGATACACTCAGCTTCTTCATTTTTGTATTTGCCATTTACCTCCCAGCAATGTGCAAGATCAGGTCCAAGCAGTACCAGATCACCTGTCTCATAACTTGAGATATGATTCCCCACGATTCTTCTCCCGGCTCCGGAGATAATCAGATTCAACTCGTAATTTTTATGGGAATGTATCCGGTTTGATTTAGGGACCATTTCCATGCGCCGGGTAATAAAGGAATGTTTATGGGGTACTAAAATGCGTTCGACGATAAACTCCATATAAACAATATTTACCTTATCCGGTAAACTTAATAGACTTTTTAAAGATTCCGGTCAATAATCAATGCAAAAAACACAATATTCAATAAGAAAGAAGAGGATTTACCTCATTAATTTGTTAGAGAATGTGGAAATTATGAAAATACCGGTGCAGGGGATCATTCCCCCTTTGGTTACCCCCCTGGTGAACCGCAGAAAAATTGACACCAGGGGTCTTGAGAATCTGATTGAATATGTAATTGCCGGAGGAGTTCATGGCTTGTTCCTGCTGGGAACCACCGGTGAAGCGTCCAGTCTGAGTCCTGCACTTCGCAAAACCTTTATCAGGGATGCCTGCCAGATCGTTGCCGGACGAGTCCCGGTAATGGTGGGGATTACGGATACTTCAGCGGAAACATCCCTCAGAATGGCTGAAGATTACAAAAATGCCGGAGCCGATGCCGTTGTCGTTGCTCCTCCTTATTATATCCCGATTTCCCAGGCAGAGCTGATCCATTATTTCAGTGAACTGCTTCCATTTCTACCCCTGCCTGCTATCCTTTACAACATGCCCTCCTGCACCAAAATCCACATGGCAGTAGAGACGGTTGCAGCTGCCAGGGAGATGGGGGCCATTGGAATTAAAGACAGCTCGGGCGACATGGTTTATCTCTACTCCCTGATTGACCGTTTCAGGGAATCGCCTGATTTTTCAATAATCACCGGTACTGAAATTTTTCTTCCTGAAACGATATTGCAAGGCGGGCACGGAGCAGTTGCCGGAGGAGCCAATTTCTTTCCGGAACTTTTTGTTGCATTTTACAACGCTGCACTTGCCGGAGATCTCTCCGAAATCAGAACTCTCCGGAATATAGTGCTGAAAATATACAATTCGGTTTATCACCTGGTAAAACAGTCATCCAGGTATACGGTCAGTACCAAATGTGTTCTGGGAATTATGGGCATTTGCAATGATTATGCAGCACCTCCGCTGAAAAGTTTTGATCCTCAAATACGTGATAAAATCAGAAAAGCCGTTGAAGAAATACAACAGACATCAGGTTATTCAACTATTTTTACCCGGATAAATCATAATTTATAATCATGCAGCTTCACTGGATCGATCTGGTCATTTTTTTACTGATTACTTTGGGAAGTGTTGTTTTCGGTATCAGTTTTGTTTTCAAGGCACGAACTACCGAGCAATTCACTTCAGGAGGGAAAAAGATGCCCGTATGGGTGGTGGGAATGTCAATTTTTGCCACGTATGTAAGCAGTATCAGTTTCCTGGCTCTTCCGGGGAAAGCCTACATGACCAATTGGAACGCACTGGTTTTCAGTTTTTCAATCCCATTTGCCACCTGGCTTGCCATCAAGTTTTTTGTGCCTCTCTACCGCAGTCTGGGCAGCATCTCCGCTTATAATTACCTGGAAATAAGGTTTGGGAAGTGGGCCAGAACCTATGCTTCGTTGTGTTATATTCTCACCCAACTGATGCGTACCGGTGCAATCCTTCTTTTGTTGGCTTTGCCTGTTAACGCACTTTTCGGATGGGATATCAAAGCCATCATTCTGGTTACCGGGTGTGCCGTCATTTTGTACTCCATGTTAGGGGGGATCCAGGCAGTTATCTGGACAGATGCCATCCAGGGAATTGTTCTTGTAATCGGGGCCATTGTCTGTGCCATCGTCCTCACCTTTTCCATGCCGGAAGGACCGGGACAGCTTTTCGAAATTGCAAGGACCCACCACAAATTCAGTCTGGGTAGTTTTGGACTCAGCCTCTCCGAATCAACTTTCTGGGTAGTGCTCCTGTATGGTCTTTTCATCAATTTGCAGAATTACGGGATTGACCAGAATTATATTCAGCGTTATATGACCACCAGCAGTGATAGGAAAGCCAAAATTTCCACCTTTTTCGGATCCATGCTTTACCTTCCTGTCTCCTTCCTGTTTTTTTACATCGGAACAGCACTTTTTTCCTATTATACAGCACAGCCTGACCTTTTACCAGAGTCACTGAAACTTCCGGGGACAGGAGACCAGGTATTTCCCTATTTCATTGTCCATGGACTGCCGGTGGGTTTAACCGGTTTACTCATTGCCTCCATTTTTGCAGCAGGTATGAGTACCATCGCCACCAGCCTTAACAGTTCTGCCACAATTATCCTTACCGACTATTACCAACGTTACTTTGTCAAACAGGCCGGTGAAAGGAAATCGATGACTGTTTTGAAGATTTCTTCAGTGCTGTTTGGTTTGCTGGGCATTGTGATCTCACTGAGCCTGGTGGGAGTTGAAAGTGTCCTCGATGCATGGTGGGCGCTGGCTTCCATTTTCAGCGGCGGGATGCTGGGCCTCTTCCTTCTCGGATTTATTTGCCGGAAGTCAGGAAATGTGGACGCCTTAGCCGGAGTAATTGTAGGGGTACTTGTCATTGTCTGGATGAGTCTCTCCCCCCTGTATTGTAATTCAGAAAACCTGCTTGCCTTCAGAAGTCCTTTTCACAGCAACCTGACCATCGTCATTGGAACCATCGTCATCTTCCTGGTTGGATTTCTGGTGATGAAACTCCGTTTTGGGGTAGAAACCGCAGGAAAATCATCCGGAAAAAGAAAGTAGTAAATCCCTGAAAAAGAGACCGGAGGTTATTCCAGTTTCAGGTGGCGATATTTCACTTTCACCCGGTTCCAGGTGTAGGTAATGTGAACGGTTCCGTCGATTGCCTTAATACAAACAAATCAAGGGCACACTCCGTTTGCCGGTTAGTCCGGTCTGAATGTGCCCTTGACAATTTTCAGGTTGAAACCTGTCCGGCAGATTTCTTCGCCGGTCAATGATCAGAATGGTTTGCCGGTACCTTGAATGACCCACATTTTAGAGAGGATATGGTCTTTGCTT
>CAZLDP010000340.1:0-3778 GCA_964558145.1 uncultured Prolixibacteraceae bacterium
ACGACGGAATAGGACAAACGTTGTTTATCAATTCCAGCCAGGTGCTGGAAATCAACTGATTTTCGGGAAACCTGGTGTTCCCTTTCCCCGCCGGCACTACAATCTCCTCCCGGAAGCCGGAAGGCTGACGGCCTGGTTGTTTTTTCCTGACCATCACTAAAAAAGCAATGCTGACGCAAACTACGTGATTATTGCTCTCTTGCCGTGAGGACCACAAATCTCATGACCACGGTACCGATAATGCCGGTGGTAATGACAACGTTCATGACGGCCAAGGATCCCAGCCCAAAGAGGCAGGAAATAGTAATCATGGTCCACATCAGGGGAATTGCCCAGTACTTTGGTTTTCAGGGTTATGCCCTCAGGATCGTACAAGATCAGTTTGAATGGCAGGATGGTTATTGGGCTGTCAATGTGTCACTGGCAATGGATAAACTTCATCACCAGTTCTTTTGTAGCATTCTCATCTCCGGCTAATTCTTTTCTGAGATTTTCATCCCTGAAATTCCGCAGGCGGGCAAGGGTGTAGTCGATCAGTCGGGCGGGGAAGATGCCATTGGCTTCGAAGATGGCGCGTTTGGATTCCAGACGGGAAGCGGATTCCACGCAGGAGGCCGGGAGTTGCTCCAGTTTCCGGGCTTTGGGGTTGCCGTAAAGGCTTCCCTCGATGTATAGTTCCTCGGCCATCTCCAGTGCGTTTCCCATCTTCAGGCCGTGTTCTGCTGCCACGATGAGTCCGGCGATGGTAAGGTGGATATCGGCGCTTCCGTCGGGGACCCTGAATTCAAAGGTTTGCTTGCTCACCGTGGGGGGGACTTCAGGTGGATTCACTGGATTGGCGGTAGCCGCCATGGCGTTGTTGCCTGTCCATCCTAAGGGCACGCGCACCAGGGCCGAGCGGTTGCGGGCTCCCCAGCAGATGTTGGTGGGCGCCTCCTGGTGAGGCACCAGCCGCAGGTAGGAGGTGGGGATGGTATTTCCGAAGGCGGTCAGCGCATCTGCCATGTCTAAGATACCCGCGATGGCCCGTTTCGACAGATCACTGATCTTCCCGTTCTCCAGAACCACATTTTTCCCCTCCTTTTCGAGAAGCATGTGGAAATGAAGTCCGCTTCCGGCTTTTCCCGAGGTGATTTTGGGGGCAAAGCTGACTTCGACGCCCATCCGCATGGCCAGCATGCGGAGCACCCATTTCCCGATGATCAGTTGGTTAGCAGCCTCCTCGGGACTGGTGGGGAGAAATTCAATCTCTTGCTGCTCAAAGGCTTCGTCCTCCTTGACAAAGTTGCCTACCTCCGAATGGCCATATTTGACCTGACCTCCGCAGGCGGCAATCAGCCTGAGCGCCTCCTTGCGCATCTCCTCAAATTTGGTAAAGGGCTCCGACTCGTGGTAACCTTTCTGGTCCGTCGCCTGAAAAAAGCGGGTAGACTTGCTGTTGACATAGTATTCCAGTTCCCCCATGCATTTGAAGTCCAAAGCTGTGTTTTTCCGGAACTCCCTGATGGCTTTCTGCAGGATATATTCGGGGGATAGTTCGAGGGGTTCTCCCCGGTGGTCGAAGAAGGAACAGAGGATTTCCAGCGCCGGCTCTTCCGAAAAGGGATTCAGGAAGGCGGTGCGGTAGCGGGGCACCACATAAAGGTCGCTGTTGCCAGTTTCCATAAAGGGGAAGAGACTCGATCCGTCGACCCGTTCTCCGTAGGTGAGGATATCGTAAAGATGGTCGCGCCCGTTGAGGACAAAATTAAGGGTTTTCAGCCGTCCATCACCGGCGACATATCTAAAATTGACCATGCCGATCCGCCGCTCTTCCACAAAACGGATAAGGTCTTCGCGGGTGAATTCCGTAGCGGGTTTGCCCAGATGCCTGACCAGCGAATGGGGGTGAAGATCATAGTTTGTATTCATCGTCTGTTGATTATTTCTGTTAATAGCTCTTTGCACGGCTGCGAACTTACCATATTAAACTTATTGAAATGCTGATTAACATCATAGGACAAACACCCGCTTTCAAGTCGAAAACAGGTCGCTGCCGGCGGTATGGTTAACCCGCAAACACCCCGAAATCCTGATAAAAAATGAGGATGACATCCTCTATGACCTGGAGACGGCAGCATGCCTTCTTCAGCAGCAACTACTACCTTGATCAATACCGGAGGCGTACAGGTAAGGAAGGAATAAAACCCGAATTAATTGCCATCTTTGTGGTTGTAAAGTTTTAGAAAAAATTCTGATGGAGAAAAAGAGAACCGGTCGGCATCCGGGGAAAATTTTTGAGCCGGAATTCAAAGTAGAGGAACCGTGCGAGTTGATGCCCTTTCTGATGGCCGCCATGCCCTACAAAAACAGGGACAACATCAAAAGTTATCTCAGGAACCGGCAGGTTCTGGTGGATGATACGCCTGTGTCCCGTTTCGATCACCCATTGAATCCCGGACAGGTAGTCACTATTTCCCGGGATAAGATATCCCCGGCGAAAACCTATCGGGGTATATCGATACTTTACGAGGACAACGATCTGATCGTGATTGACAAACATGCCGGATTGCTCTCGGTGGCTACCAGCAACAAGGAAAAATTCACGGCGTACTCCCTGCTGTATGACCATGTTAAAAAGAACAATCCAGAAGGAAAAATCTTTATTGTTCACCGGTTGGATAGGGAAACTTCGGGGCTTCTGATTTTTTCGAAGAGCGCCCGGATACAGAAGATACTTCAGAAATCGTGGAATGAGATCATCCTGGAGAGAAGTTATGTGGCGCTTGCTGAAGGCATTGTGGAACCTCCTTCGGGAGAGATCTCCTCTTATCTGAAAGAGAGCAGTTCCAGGGTAGTTTATTCCTCGAAGGTGGCAGGCGATGGCCAGTGGTCGGTTACCCATTATGAGACCTTGAAGCAGGTGAAGGGTTATTCGGTATTGAAACTGACGCTTCGAACCGGACGAAAGAACCAGATCAGGGTTCATTTGGGAGATATCGGGCACCCGGTGGCGGGGGACAAGAAGTATGGGGCGGTTACCAATCCGTTGGGTCGGCTCGGGCTTCATGCATACATCCTGAATTTTCGTCATCCGGTGACTGGAAAGGAGATGCGCTTTGAGTTGCCCGTCCCGCGAAAATTTCACGAAGTAATCTGAACTCAGAAAAACCAGAGGATGCATTGTCAATCTCTGTTCCACAAGGGCTTTCCAGTCGGAAGCCCTTGCCGAAGCTTATTCTGCATCGAAAAGGGAGATTTCTACCTTTACCCATGCCCTGGCGGTGAGTTTGGGTCCAGACATCAGGGTCAACTCTGTCAGTCCAGGCTGGATCGATGTTTCAGCCCTTCGCAAATCGTCTGCGGCCCGGCAGGAGGAACTCCGGCCGGAGGATCATTCATAGCATCCTGCGGGAAGGGTAGGGAGCGGGGAAGATATTGCCAGGATGATCCTTTTCCTTACCGACACAATCCAAAGTTTTATTACAGGCCAGAATTTTATTGTCAATGGGGGGATTTCGCGGAAGATGATCTACGCGGAGGCATCATCACCGGGTGCCGGTGAAAAAGGGGGTTAATCCCTGTCTGATGTCAACAGGAGCCCGGAAAAGTGAAAAACACCCTGGTGCCCACTCCTTCTTCGCTCTCAGCCCAAAGTTGTCCTCCCAGAATCTCCACAAAATCTTTACACAGGATCAGCCCAAAACCGGACACACTGCCCGGGATTCCTGATTTGCCGTTACACTGTTTGGAGGACTTGAAAAGGGCGTCAATCTGGCTCTTTGTCATACCTACTCCG
>CAZLDP010000341.1:0-3760 GCA_964558145.1 uncultured Prolixibacteraceae bacterium
AATTGATGATGATCAACGCTGTTTATTTGCTGAATGATCTGCCCTTTCAGGGCGCCGGCGGAGGATGAACGTTCGCCTTCCCGGGGCGTTGCCCCGGGCTGAACTGAGCCGGGCTTTCAGCCCGCAAAAATCCCTAAAGCAGTATCTGCGAACAATGAACAATGAACAATGAGCAATTAACAATTAACAAGTTGAACTTTTGAACGGCGAAGCCTTTGAACCTTTGAACGTGATTTAAGCATTGACACTTTTTTCAGGAAAAGCGCTCGAGCCACTCCCGGAAGCCGGAATAGTCGCTGCTGATCTCTTCTGTTTGCCTGGCGCCCTGCAGAAAAGCGGCTAACTTTTCGGGAACCGGAACCACACCGTGGCCCAGGATTTCTTCCATGGTAGCAGTGAATTTGGCAGGATGAGCGGTTTCCAGGAAAGTGCCGGTTTCGTCCCCGAGGAGGTTATCGCGGAGAGCGGCATAGCCGCAGGCCCCGTGGGGATCGCAGATGTACCCCGCGCGGTGGTAGAGATCGCGGATCACCGTTCTGATTTCTTCGTCATCATAACGGCATCCGCTGATCAGGGAGGTAATGGTTTCATGCGAGTGGCCGTAGAGGTGAAGTATCCGTTCGAAATTGCTGGGGTGGCCAACATCCATTGCGTTGGCGATGGTTTCCACCGAGGGCCGGGGTTCATATCTTCCACTCCTGAGGTAGTGATAGACCACATCGTTGCGGTTGTTGGCGGCGATAAAGCGGGAAACAGGTAGCCCCATCTCCCGTGCAAACAATCCGGCGGTGAGGTTGCCGAAATTGCCGCTGGGAACAGCTACCACCCACGATTTGCCGTCAAGGGCACCTTCACTCCTGAGCCGGGCATAGGCGTTGAAATAATAAAAAGCCTGGGGAAGAAAACGGGCTACATTGATGGAGTTGGCCGAAGTCAGCACCATTTTTGCATTGAGCGCCTTATCGGAAAAAGCTGTTTTTACCAGTCGCTGGCAATCATCGAATGTCCCGTTCACCTCTAAGGCGGTGATGTTCTGCCCCAGCGTGGTAAACTGTTTCTCCTGTATCTCGGTGACTTTCCCCTTTGGGTAGAGTACCACCACCCTGATGCCTTCCACTCCCAGAAAGCCGTTTGCCACAGCGCTGCCTGTGTCGCCCGAAGTGGCCACCAGGACTGTGACCGAGAGGCCGGCATCTTTCAGAAAATAGCGAAGCATTCGTGCCATGAAACGGGCACCCACATCTTTAAAGGCAAGCGTGGGACCATGAAACAACTCCAATGCCCATACCGGTCCGTCAACCTGCACAACAGGACACTCAAAGGAAAGCGTGTCGTAAACGATGGAACGAAGCTCCTCCACGGGAATATCCCCGTCGAAGAAAAGCCTGGCTACTTCTAATGCTATTTCCTGAAAGGAGAGGTGGGGAAGGGTATCGAAAAATGAGGGTTCAAACCGGGTAATCCGTTCAGGCATGAACAGGCCCCCGTCAGAAGCCAGTCCGCGGACAACGGCTTCGCGGAGCGTGACGGGAGGGGATGAAAGGTGGGTGCTCAGATAATTCATTCTATTTCAGTTTCAGCAGTAGTTCCATAAACTCTCTACCTTTCAGCAATCCGAAACCACCGTTGCGTGCTGAGTATTCATCATAGGTTGACATGCTGTCGGGGTCAACCCCCGCGGACCAAACCACGAATGGTACGGCGTCGCGGGTATGGGTTCTGACAGCGCACGGGGTAGGGTGGTCGGGGAGCAGGGCCACGACAACCGGCTCATCCATTTTTTCACAGGCTTCCATGATAGGCTTGACCACCCTTTGGTCTAAGTTCTCGATGGTCTTGATTTTCAGCGCAGGGTTCCCTTCGTGCCCGGCTTCATCGCTCGCTTCGACATGGAGGTATACCAGGTCGTGATCGTTCAGGGCATCGATGGCGGCACGGGCTTTCCCCTCATAATTGGTGTTATACAAACCGGTGGCTCCATCCACTTTGATAACCTCCATGCCGGCATATACCCCAATGCCCTGGATCAGATCGACCGCTGAAATAACGGCAGAACGACGGATCCCATATAAATCCTTTAAAGCAGGCATCTGCGGCCGGTACCCCGGCGACCAGGGCCAGATGGAGTTGGCAGGATCTTTTCCCTCTGACTGCCGCTTCAGGTTGACAGGATGACCCGGAAGCAGCCATTGTGACCGGGTAATAAGGTAATTGAGCAGGTCAGCGGTTTTGCGGGCTTCTTCACTGAGCGGACTGACCATCACCTCCCGGAACGAGGTACCTGT
This sequence comes from uncultured Prolixibacteraceae bacterium, assembly GCA_964558145.1. GTDB lineage: Bacteria > Bacteroidota > Bacteroidia > Bacteroidales > Prolixibacteraceae > UBA1413. The sequence continues at coordinate 2,286 of CAZLDP010000341.1, forward strand.
CACATCGTGTGGAGGCGTACAGGCTATCTCCTTGTGGCCCCCTCTGATCACCAGTAAATGCCGGTAGGAAACTCCCGGATAAAAACGGATGCAGTCGTTGCCCATTTGCAACGAAAGGGTTGCGATGATCTCGGCAGCCTCTTCCGTAGTGATGTGACCTGCAGAATGATTTTTAATCCTTCCTTCTTTGAGACAGATGAGGTTACAGCGTAAAGCCAGGTCGCCCGGGACAAGTTCCACTCCCATGCTGGCAGCCTCCAACACACCGCGTCCTTCAAATACCGATGCCACATCGTATCCCAGAACTGCCAGATTGGCAATTTCACTTCCGGGATGCATCCCTTCCGGGATGGTTTCGAGCAGGCCGCTCCGGCCCCTACGGGCAAGCTCGTTCATGGCCGGCTTAGAGGCTGCCTGCAAGGGCGTCAATCCCCCTAATTCAGCCAGCGGCTCATCCGCCATCCCGTCGCCTAAAATAATGATGTACTTCATGCCAAAATATTATATAATAACTCTTTAGCCCGAAAATGGGGTGTTCATTAACCTTGGCCTCAAATGTTGGAGACCTTGATCAGGTCGGCGAAGACACCGGCTGCCGTAACAGATGCGCCCGCTCCGTATCCCTTGATCAGCATCGGAAATTCGTTGTATCGTTCCGTCCGGTAAATGATCAGGTTGTTGCTCCCTTCCAGATCATAAAAGGGATGGTTCTGTTCGATTTCCTGCAATCCGGTTTCCGCATGGCCCTCTTCAAAACTGGCTACAAAACGCCACTTTCGTTTATCCCGATCCAGGAGCTTTCGTTTTTCTTCAAAGCCGGCGTCCAACTCACCAATCCTTTTCCAGAAATCGTCGAGCGATCCGCTGAAATACTCTTCGGGGATAATGGGGGTGACCCGGACCTCCTCCTTGTCGAGGCGATAGCCCGATTCGCGTGCCAGAATGAGCAATTTACGGACCACATCGGCGCCGCTGAGGTCAACCCGGGGATCAGGTTCGGTGTATCCGGCCTCTACGGCCATCCTGATCGTCTTACTCAAAGGATTCTCTTCGGAAAGGGTGTTGAAAATAAAATTCAGGGTACCGGAGAGCACGGCTTCGATTTTTAAAATTCTGTCTCCTGAATTAACCAGGTCGTTCAGGGTGTTGATGATGGGCAATCCGGCTCCCACATTGGTTTCAAACAGAAATTTAATTCCTTTCTGCTTGGCGGTACGCTTCAGACTCAGGTAATTGTCGTAGGGAGAAGAAGCGGCAATTTTATTGGCTGCCACTATTGAAATGTTTTCTTTCAGGATGGTATGGTAGGCTTCAGCAATCTCCGCTGAGGCAGTACAATCCACGAACACCGAATTGTAGAGGTTGAGTCCGGTCATTTCCCGGATAAACTCCGTAACCGAACTGGGTTCACCCTTTTCATCCATCAATTCACGGAAATGGCCGGCATCGATGCCGTCGCGGTCAAAGAGCATTTT
>CAZLDP010000342.1:0-3756 GCA_964558145.1 uncultured Prolixibacteraceae bacterium
TTCCGGGCCTGGTGTATTCCGTCCTTTCGTGGAGTCGTGATCCAAAAAGGCAATATGTTGTTCCATCAGTTCAGGGGTGATCCGTGCCAAACCTTTTCGTAGCTTTTGCGCATGGAGCGAATCACTGCTGAATAAGAGAACAATCAGGAAAAAAAGAGAAAATAACTCTTTGATCAGGGTGGAAGAATGGTTCATTCAATCTGATTTTATGAATGAGACTCCATTTTTCATATTTTGTTACACCGTGTGACCACTTTTTTGACGGAGAAGGCCGTATTCGGAAGGTTGCTTTAAATATCCCGGCGAAGCGCAGTAGCGGAAAATCAGAAAACCAGAAAGGGAACTATTCCGCCGGGAAGCTCCATTGGGATAAAGACATTACCTTTACTCCAACTTAAAGGCAGAGCCATGTTTTTTGCTGGCATATCGGGACAAATTCTTCCCTTTCTCCTGACGGCGCTTTTCCCGTTGATATTTCTGCTTTCCGGGAACCCCAAACCCGCCTCAAACGGGGATTTGAACATAAATCCGAAATCAAATTTTATTTCAGATGAACTTTATTCAACGATTAATTATAGGGAACTACAGCATGGGATACAAAACCCCCTCCAGGAAAGAGAAATATGTGTCGTTTAAAATACCAGCTCCCGGTTCCCCATGTTGTTAGTGGGATATGAAGACCTTGAACCGGAAACTTCGAAATACACTTCGCTCTCCATGGAATATACCCGCCAGGCCGTTTCCTTTTCGGTGTCGGCCTATCATAAACTACGGTTTTTCATCCGGAGTGCCCTTTCTGGTGAACAACCGTAGTTACATTTGTAGTTATTGGCAGAAGTGTTTCACTTCTTGGCATAAATGATTCCTGGATGATGTTTGTTAAAAATGATAAAATATATTTGTAGAAACCAATATAAAAACCAAAGAAATCCTTGTCGGAATCGCCTGCTCAATCGGTCAGGCGGGGATTCCTTTCAATCTATATTGCGAGGAATTTCAAATTTACTTTGCGTTGGATTTTTCAGAGCCAGTTCTGGCGCCAACCTGCCCGCCAAAGATGCCCTGGGACGTAAACTGACCACTTACAGGGAATCAGGAGCTTCCCGGCCGGGGAATTTGCCGGACTGTTTTACTGGACTTGGTATACTGACAACCATGCCGGCGGCTTCATTACACCCCTTTCCTACGAAAGAAAGGCGTGAAAGAAAAAGAACTAAAATATTGATATACTGAAACATAATACATCAAGTGCCCTATTTAACAGAACGATAAAAAATGTAGTCATGAAGCAATCAACCTCGACAAGAAAGATTTTCATTCGCTGTCATTTTGCGAACAGGAAAAAATCCCTGTTTTCTTTAATCCCCGTAGCCCTGCTCCTGTTTCTCCTCGCTTCGTGCCAGGAAGATAAATGGGTGGTTGTAGAGGATCAGTTTGAACCGTTACCAGCCCATTCCATCAAATTAGAAGGTTACTTTGAGAATTATATCCAGAATTCCATCTCCCACTGGAACAAGGGGGTGGTACCCTACCCCGCGCTGGTTGAGAAGTTCAGGACCGGGCGTTCCTTTTTTGCACAGGGAGAGATGTGGGGGAAGGCTGTCCGTTCAGGTTGCATGTTTTACCGGTACACGGCCGACCCCGAACTGAAAGAGATCATGAAAGCGACCATGGCCGATATGCTGACCACGCAACGTGAGAACGGGAGTTTCAGTTGTTCTGAGATCGGCAACCAGCCCGACGGTCCCGGGGGCGACCTGTGGGAAAGGAAATATGTTCTGCTGGGTCTCGATGAGTATTACATGCAGGTGGAAAAGGATCCGAAAGTTCTGCAGGCCATGATTGACCATGCCGATTGTATCCTGGCCCAGACCGGTCCCCACCCGAAGGTTCCCATCGTGGACCAGGGATGGAGTCCCAACCACATCGAGTCGAGTACCATTCTGGAACCCATCATCCGGTTGTACAAACTGACGGGTTATCCCCGTTATCTCGAATTTGCAAAATATATCGTCGAAACGGAGGGAGGGGCCAAAGGTCACCGAATCATCGATGATGCTTTCGACAACAAGGATCCCGAACAGATCGGGGGGGTCTATCCGAAAGCTTACGAAATGATGTCGCTCTTCGAGGGGGTTGTGGAATACTATCGGGTTACCGGTAACGAACGTTGGAAACAGGCGTTCATGAACCTGTATCACAAAATCATTGAAAAAGAGATTACCATTATTGGCAACGGAGGGGGTGACCAGCCTCATCACCCGGCGGTGATGGGCGAAGGATGGGACTATACCGCGCTGGAACAAACCAATCCCGATATTCGCAGGATGATGGAGACCTGTGTGGGGGTAACCTGGATGAAACTATGCAGCCAGATTAATCGCCTTACCGGAGATCCACTGGCCATCGATATGGTTGAGAAATATGCCTACAATGGCCTTCCTGGTGCAATGAAGCCCGAAGGAGATGGGTTCAGTTATGTCAATCTGCTGAACGGTGTAAAAACCAATCCCAAAGGATGGGGAGGAATGGTTGACGAGGTCTATGTCACCTGTTGTAACCTCAACGGTCCGATCGGACTTGCCTGGCTCCCCTATGTGGCCGTCATGAATTCCGCCACCGGCCCGGTTGTCAATCTGTACAATGCCGCAACGGCCACCGCATCCACAGCCCGTAACAGGAAGGTCCAACTCACCATTGATACCGATTATCCGGTGTCAGGAGAGATCAGGATCAGTGTAGTGCCCGAAAAACGGGAGAAATTCAGCATCAGGCTCCGTATTCCCGGGTGGAGTGAAAAGAGCCTTCTGAAAGTCAACGGTGAAACCATGGAAGCAGTGGCCGGAACCTATGCAGATATTAACCGGGAATGGAATCCTGGCGATTTGATTGAACTGTCGTTAGACATGCGTTGCAGGATTTTGGATGCCCCGCAGGGAAGCAACCGTGCCGGAGATCATTTCAAGGCCCTTGTACGGGGTCCCGTGGTGCTGGCCCGCGATGAAAACATCGACCCTGCATACAATGAACCCGTTTCTATCATTTCCAATAACGGATTTGTGGATATCGTCGCTGAGCCGGTTACCATCCCGGGAACTAAAATGCAGTTCCGAGTGCCTGCCACATCCGGCGACTTCTCTATGGTTGATTACGCCTCTGTCGACAATTGGAACGGGAAACATATCTGTACCTGGCTGCCCCTTCCGGTGGAACCGGCCCGATAAATCTTACCTTACAATGAAACAACCGCCTCTTCATCGTTTGCTACATAGTGAGGAGTTGGCCTCTCCCTATTTCGCAAACCGGATCAACCCCAAAGGGAATAAGGCCTTTGCGGAGAATTAACCCACAATATCATTCACCATTATAATATCAACCGTTATGAGTAAATTTTTTAGGGTGATTGCCCTTCTTACCCTTATCATCTCTGCAGGTTCCTGCGGCATTGCATCCCGGCAGGGAGCAGACAAGGCGCTTAAAAGCGGATTTGTAACACCTCCCGACACGATACAGACCAGCGTTTACTGGTACTGGATTTCCGACAACATCTCCAAAGAAGGGGTAATCAACGATCTCCGGTCCATGAAAAAGGCCGGAATTAATCGTGCTTTCATCGGGAATATCGGTCTGGATGATGTTCCTTACGGCGCCGTCAAAATGCTTTCCGAAGAATGGTGGGAGATTCTCCATGCAGCGCTGAAAACGGCTACTGAACTGGATATCGAAATCGGTATTTTTAATTCACCCGGATGGAGC
>CAZLDP010000343.1:0-3748 GCA_964558145.1 uncultured Prolixibacteraceae bacterium
GCTATAACTATAGATTCATTATGCCTTGACAAGCTGGATATTGTGAAAATGGATATTGAGGGTTACGAATATTTAGCACTTCAAGGGATGACTCATACATTGAAATCTGTGCTGCCTAGAATATTAATGATAGAAATGGTTGAGTCCCATCTCAACAGATTTGGCAGTGGTCTCCATGATGTACTAACCTTTCTTGGGGAATGTGGATATAAACCAATGATCTTGTCTGGCGGAAAGCTTGCTAACTATAAAGGTCAATCGATACCCAATGATAACCTATTCTTTATTCAAAAAGAGAAAGACTCAGATTAATCCATCATGCAGTTTCGTGAATACCAAATCTGTTCTAACTGTATAATGGATACGACTGATCCTCACATCACATTCGATGGGAGGGGATGGTGCGACCACTGCAGAAACTACAATGAAAATATTTTACCTAATTGGCGGCTCGGAGAGCTTGGAGAGAAAATTCTTGCTCCTACTATCGAAAAAATCAAAAATGATGGTAAGGGGCGTGACCACGACTGCCTAATAGGTATAAGTGGTGGAGTTGATAGCTCTTATCTGACGATGCTTGCTAAAGAAAAATTTGGCCTGCGTCCATTGATTTTTCATGTTGATGCTGGATGGAATTCACAAGTCTCTGCAAACAACATAAACAGACTGATAGATGGGCTTGGATTGGATCTATATATTGAAGTAGTGAATTGGGAAGAGATGAAGGATTTGCAGCTTGCCTTTTTCAAAGCCCAGGTACCGCATCTCGATACACCCCAGGACCATGTTTTTTTTGCCAGTCTTTATAATTTTGCTGCAAAGAATGGTTTTAAGTATATTCTGACGGGTGCAAATTATTCAACGGAATGTGTTCGCGAACCGCTTGAGTGGCATTATCATGCATCTGATTTATGCCAGATAAAGGATATTCACCATCAGTTTGGAACAAGACCACTTAGGACGTTTCCACTCTGTGATATATTGACGTATAAGCTTTATTATCGATATATAAAAGGTGTGCGAGTAGTAAGACCGCTTAACTATGTTCCATATATCAGAGAAGAAGCAATAGAGATATTGATGCAAAGGTTTGGTTGGGAACAATATGGTCACAAGCACTATGAATCACGTTTTACACGATTCTACGAAGGCTATTGGCTACCGAGGAAATTTGGTTATGACAAACGAAGAGCGCATTTTTCAAGTCTCATACTCACAGGTCAGATGAGCAGAGATGAAGCATTAGAGCGCATAGCCAAACCGGAATTAGATGAAACTACAATGGCCCAGGATTTTGAATATGTTGCCAAAAAGCTTGATCTGACAGCAAAGGACCGAGAAGGATTGTTGAATGGAAAAAACACGACATATCGCGATTATAAAAACAACGCAGCATTAATATCACTTGGAACGAGAATTCTCCAGGGATTGGGCATTGAGAGAAGAGTGATACGATAATAGCATTATTTACTATGGACTTGGCTGTCAAAGGCAATGTAAAAGCATTCGCAAAGGTGTATAAAAAAATTAAATGCTCCTGTTGTAAAGGGGCGCGGTATCTAAAACACGTCTCTTGCTTAAGATGATCGTTAGATGATTGAGAGGCGTCTCTTATGTAAGGTTTTTTTGAGTTACATGATACAAAACATTCGTTGAATAATAGGAGAGCTCTATGGCTACGATTCTAATAACTGGTGGGTTAGGAACGGTTGGTGCTGGATTGTTTCAAGAGCTGACCACCAGAAAACACCATGTGGTAATTTGCGACCTCTACCATGATGCAAGAGAGGTTGGATTCAGTGTTGGGACGGACATTGAAGTTCCACTTTACGCACGATGCGACATTGGGGAATTTAGGCAAATTGAGCGTGTATTTGAACGCATGGGGCCGTTCGAATATGTGTACAATTGCGCTGCTGAATTTGGCAGATGGAACGGTGAGGATTTTTACGAGACTTTATGGCATACCAATGCCGTGGGTGCAAAAAATATTATTCGTCTTCAGGAACATTACCAATTTAAACTGATTCATTTTTCTTCATCTGAGGTGTATGGAGACTGGCCGGAGCTGATGATCGAAACAGTTACTGATGCCCATGAGATTAAACAACTTAATGACTACGCTATGACAAAATGGGTCAACGAAATGCAAGTCAAGAATTCTGCCACCCAATATAACACTGAGAGCGTCGTGGTTCGCCTTTTTAATACATATGGTCCTGGTGAATATTACAGCCCGTATCGTTCTGTGAACGTTCGATTTCTTTATTGTGCACTTAACAATCTTCCATTTACGGTTTTTCGAGGTCACAAGCGAACCTCAACGTATCTGGCTGACACCGTGCGGACACTTGCCAATATAGTGGATAATTTCAAGGCAGGAGAAACATACAATATCGGAGGTGGCAACCTTCACACAATTGAAGACCTCGCTGAGGTAGTCCTAAAGGTTACCAACAAAGATCGCTCTTTAGTCAGATTTAATGATTCAGAGAGATTAACAACTAAGGTAAAACGGGTAGATATTACAAAAGCTATACGCGATTTAGATCACAAAAACAACTATAGCTTGGAGGACGGAATGCATTTAACTGCAGATTGGTTGAGAAAGGTTTATAAAATAACTTAACGCAATACTCGTGTGGAGAAATCTTTGAAGAAAATTCTTCATGTGGTGGGGGCTAGGCCGAACTTCATTAAAGCTGCAGCGGTAATGTCAGCAATGGCTGAGCAGCGCGACTATTTTCATCAGTATTTAGTTCATACTGGGCAACATTATGATGGTTTTGTTTCAGATATCTTTTTCTCTGAGCTGTCGCTGCCAGAGCCCGATTGCAATTTAAATGTCCGTTCAGGGAGTCAGGCTGTTCAAACAGCGCATATCATGAAGCGTTTTGAATCTGTGGTTTTGAAATATCGTCCCGACATAACGCTGGTGTATGGCGATGTAAACTCCACATTAGCTGCTGCACTGGTATGCTCAAAGGTTCAGATTCCCGTGGCTCATGTTGAAGCTGGCCTGCGATCATTTGATCGGAAAATGCCAGAAGAGATAAATCGAGTGCTTACTGATCAGATCTCAGATATTCTATTTGTACCGTCCGTCGATGGAAAAGATAATCTACTGAGAGAGGGTGTCGAAAGAAACAAAATCAAAATGGTAGGTAATGTGATGATCGATACGCTGGTACATTTTCTTCCTAAAGCCCTTACGAGATGGAATGCTGGAACAGTTTACGCGAATGGATTTCACTATGAGCAAGATTACGCACTTGTGACACTTCACCGTCCTTCCAACGTAGATGATCGAGCAAGTCTAAAAGAAATAATGAGTGCAATTTCAAATGTCAGCGGTTATCTTCCTGTTGTTTTTCCGGTACATCCTCGCACAATGAAACGACTCGAAAGGATCCGCTATGATAAGAGCAAGAGTAAGGATTTGCATCTGATGAGATCCCTTGGATACCTTGATTTTATAGCGCTGCAAGCTAATGCAAAATTGGTTATAACGGATTCTGGAGGAATTCAAGAGGAAACTACCTTTCTGGGAGTGCCTTGCTTAACAATTCGAGATAACACGGAACGTCCTATTACGGTAGATATCGGAACCAACACGCTTGTTGGAAGAAATCTTACTCGGCTTGAGAAAGAAGTTGAGCTAATTTTAACGGATCAGGGGAAACGAGGCCAAATACCTCCTCTGTGGGATGGAAAAGCAAGTCAAAGAATCGTACAAGCTCTCAGAAAC
>CAZLDP010000344.1:0-3392 GCA_964558145.1 uncultured Prolixibacteraceae bacterium
CCATAATCCCTGTCTGAACTCCGGGAACCGCCAATTGCATTGCTTTGAAGGCAGAAGTAAGCTCATCGCAGGTATAATCCACCCAGGAATGTAGAATTTCCGAATGGTCGCGCTCGTGTATGGCCTCTGAAAGGTCATTCCACGATTGATCGTTGTACCCGTATTTATTCAGAAAATCCTGCTTGTGTTCCGGACAGAAACAACCGCCTATCTGGCCGGGATAATTTCCAAGTCTGAAATCATCGTCGAAGAATATCTCTTTAAAACCCAAAGATTTCGATTTGTAAATGGCTTCGATGTTTTCCTCAGTTATTCCGGGATGGATGGAAACCCCTGAAAAGACGGAACCATCGATATTTATTTTTTTCTTCCAGTGCCTGGGTGTAATATTGGGAATTTCCCCTTCAATTCCTAATGAACCGGAACCATTGGATGCAGACAAATTATAAGGATGACCCAACGGAATATGGATCGTATGGACAGAAATTCCATTTTTCAGGAAACGTTTTCTCCAATGCACAATCCGTTCGTCAGGGTATACCCAATAACCATTGATAAATCCTACAAGCCAAACATCGGAAATTCCACTGTGCAGTATCAGGTCAAAAAGTTCAGGTTTGTTATCCAGAGCATCTGACGCGACAGAAACATGAAAAGAACGGGTCGGGTGATTCCCGGCGAGAAAAGAGCAAGCTCCCAGACTTTGAGTATACAATGCACCACCGGCTAATGCCATCTTCTGAAGAAAAACTCTTCTTTCCATCACTTACTCATTTCTAATATTATTTTTTTCTGTAGCTGATCAGGAGTGAAGCAGGTTTCTGCGGTATGGCCAGTTCAAGCCCTTCGCTCAGTTCACTTCCCTTTCGGACCACACGAAGGTTGTAATCCTCAAAAACGAGTTCATAATCCGCATTTTTATCCACTCCTCCCGGCTTTACACGGATTGATTCGTTTCCCGCCTCATTTCGCCGGAAAGCCAGAATGATACCGTCCTTTTCAGCGGGCCTGTCGAACTGATAGGCCACCCAGTCGCCATCGCCGGTAAGCACGGGAGTCAGCGGATAATAATCGCCATAAAAGTAGGGTCTGAGCCGTTTGAATTCGGAAATCTTCTGCCGGATGGCAGGAATAGATTCTGAATTTTTCCCGGTGATCTCCCAATTTGATACCGCTGTTGCCCCCAGGCCTGACCGGAAGGTGTAATCGTCGGTTTTGTAAATGGCGGTTCCGTGTACGGGCAGGTAATAATTCAGCGACATGGTATGACACTGGTACCCATTGGGTTCACCATACTGATAATCGGTTCGCCAGAGTGGGGCACTCCGGGAGGTGGTTTCCAGGTCGATGCGCCGGCCGCCGCTGGCACAATTGTCGATCAACAGATCAGGGAACCGGACCAGGAGGCTGTCCCAGAAAGCATATAATCCTTCGATATGGCGTATTTCAGAAACACCCACCCTTCCGGGTTTGTCATGGGCTGTCCAGTAAGGCATCGGATCGAAATTAAAGTCCTGCCGGTAGTAATCGATTCCCTCTTTCCTGAGGAATTCAGAGATGTAATCAATCAACCATTTGCAGGCTTCCGGGTTTCCAAGGTCGAAGAGGCGGTTGTCGCTACCCGGAAGTTGCAGCAGCCACCCGGGATGCTCAGTGTCAAGCAGGGAGCCTTTCCTCACCCGTTCCGGTTCAAACCATACCATGAATTTTGCACCGGCATCGTGGACGGCATCGGCAACCGGTTTCAGCCCGTCAGGAAACCTTTCGTTATCGACAATCCAGTTGCCCACGTTTTGCCACCAGGAACCCTTTTCCTTGTTGATGCCACACCCGGCATACCAACCGGCATCGAGCCAGAAAAGCTCCGGCAGAATCTGGAAATGGCGGTACCTGTTAACCAGAGCCACCGCGTATTCACTGGTCAGGCATTCATACTCGCCGCAGGGTACAGGATCACCGTAATCAAAACTTCCCGAAAGCGGGTATTTTGCGATTTGCCCGTTGATTTTACGGGAATGGTGGGCCAGGATAAATTGTCTGAACTGATTATGACCAGCCATCCGGTCGGCGCCGCTCCAAAAGAGCATGCAAATTTTCGGGGTACGAATCTCCTCCCCGGGCATCAGAGCCATCTGCATTCTTTCCATTCCCGAATTCAGATGTACCGATTTTGACCCGTTCCGGACCCATTCGGCAAACCATTTTCCGGTCCAGCCCACAGCCACAACGATCCCTTGTTCGCCCGGCATCCCAAGGTTGAAAAACGGGAAAGCCGTTCGGTCTGAAGAGCGTCCGCCAGCAGGGGTGAGATAAACAGGCTTACCCGGCTCCAATTTATCATCAATGGGCATAAAATCACCGCGGGAGGCTTCGCTGCCCCTGGCATGATACAACATAAAATCCCCTTCCCTTTCAGATGTAAATGATAAATCGGCTGCATTGACCTTTTCAAGGAGCGGCGAATTTTTCCCTGAAGGGTTCGAGATTTTCAGCACCCACTCCACAGCCTGAAAATCATCGAAAATCGTCATTTCACACCGGATCTTCAACCCTCCACGGGGATCAGAATAGGTATAAATCCTTTCCTCTGCCGAGGCATCACCCGTGCTCCTGATTTCTGACGAAAAATTCCAGTTCCGCAAGAATTGGGATGAACTTTTACCTCCGTAATTGAACGAAAACGGGGGTAGCTTGCCCTTGGCAAAATGGTGTTCGACCCAATGTTTGACATCTGTTGACACCGGGCGGGACCCACTTCCCAGGGCTTCCCCGGTTAACTGCACTAAAAGAAATGTAAAAGCAAGCAATACAATTTTTCTCATCGTTTTGAAAATTTATTCATTCTCCGAAATTTCAGGTTCAACACCCTTGTTATTGTTTCAGCATAACCCATGCAGTCACGCGAAAAAATAATTGTCATTTTTCAGTTGGGTAATAAATTATTCCAGTACGATCACAGAATGGATTCCGATCCGGGGAACCGATGTTTCCACCACCCCACTGGAAAAGGAGAAGGTCAGCGATTCGTTTTCAGGCTGAAGCATCACCTTCCGCGGAGCTTTGTCCGTCCTGATTTTTACCGAAAGAGGTCCTACCGGAGGGATTTCATCATAGCGGGCTACCTTTTCATTCGAATGGTCGCCCGAAATGTTAATGAGGTTGACAGCCAGTTTATCATCCAGCGTGTTGACAGTAACCACCACATTGGCCGAACCTGTCACTTTGGCCACCGGCTCCGGGAAAAGTTCACTGACAATGGAATTAATGAAATTACGATAAACCGGATTGGCGGTTTCGGTGTATTTTTTCGATAGATCGAGATAAACTCTGGCAATTTTACCTTTTCCGCAAGCGGTGACCGACGCGGCGGGCGACGATTGAAACCGGAAATC
>CAZLDP010000344.1:3402-3740 GCA_964558145.1 uncultured Prolixibacteraceae bacterium
CCACTTCGTTGCCGTATGCTAAAAACTGTGTCGACACAGTTGCAGTATCCTGAAATTCAACATTCAACGCCCCTGAGAACAGAGCGGTAGCGCCTGTGCCAACGACCAGAAGGTTTCCTCCGTTTTCCACATAGGTCAGTAATTCGGCTTTAAAATCATCGGCAAGGTAACGGCATTCCGGAATCACAATCAGCGGATAGGCATTCATTCTTCCTTTGAGATGATGTTCCATCAGTATCTCCACGGCATTCTGTCCGCCCAGGAGCAGATTCAGCATTCCCCGCAGCGGATCATTGACCGAAGAATTGGTATAAAGCCCGCGCGTGAACCGTTTATAG
>CAZLDP010000345.1:0-3728 GCA_964558145.1 uncultured Prolixibacteraceae bacterium
CAATAGCACTGATTTAGGAGTTGATTTTGGCTTCTACAACAACCGTATAAATGGATCAATCGCGTATTACAACAAATACGTTAAAGATCTCTTACTTGCTGTGCAACTGCCCCCTTCTGCCGGCGTGGCCGGGGGATCAATTTGGAATAATATCGGAGATTTGGTGAACAGCGGAATTGAACTATCGATAACTTCTGTAAATATCCGATCCAAAAATTTCAAATGGCAATCATCCTTTAATATCTCATTTAACCACAATGAAGTAAAGAAGCTAACTCCGGAAATTGATGCAACGGGAGCAGGAATGATAAGTTCGGGCTATATTACCAAAGTAGGTACAGGTATCCGCGATTTTTTTGGTGCTAAATTTGCGAAAATTGATCCGCAAACAGGATTACCTCTAATATATAAACTTGATGTGGATTATTATAACGAAACTGGCGAAACAAGGCATTTGAAAGACGATAATGGAAATGACGTTCTTATTTTAGGCAACGCGAATAACGCCAGCAGTAACTATTTCCATTTTAAAAATAAAAATCAAATCCCCAAATACTATGGGGGTATTACCAACCAATTTAATTACAAAGCGTTCGATTTTAGCTTTTTAGTTACTTATTCAGGTGGTTTTTATATTTTTGATGAGGGTATTCGTAATCCAACAACCTATTTGTTAGCCGACTTAGACGCAGCGCCACTTGATTATTACAACAACAGATGGAAACAACCCGGAGATCAGGCAAAGTATATGCGTTTATTATGGAGAGGCAATGTTTACAAAGATGAAAACGGCGTTATACAAGGTTTTGGTGATCCCCGCACATACAGTTCCGAGTACCTTTTTAAAGGTGACTATATTAAATTAAAATCGGTTACATTGGGTTATACACTTCCGGCAACGACAAAAATTCAGAATTTGTTACAGCAACTAAGAGTTTTTGCCTCTTTCGAGAATCTCTATACCTTGACCAAATACCCCGGATGGGATCCTGAAGGACAAGGGAGGATTGAATATTGGGATATACCACAGCTTTTCTCAGCAAGCATTGGGGTTTCAGTTAAATTTTAAAAAAAGATAAATTATGAAAAAAATATCATTCCTAACTTGTATTGTTTTGATGCTGTTCACTGCGTGTGAAAACGAATCATTTTTTGAATTCGAACGGCCTGTGCAAAGCCCGTGGAACACTCTTTCCGAATTTGACAGAGCTGCAATTGGTGGTTATTCGGGCCTATTCCAATCAAAAGCTCTTGAAAATCCTTATACAATAAGCAGTTTATATAAAAATGCAGAAGCTGATGATGTCTCCTGGATCTCTGCAGGAGATTCCTGGGGATATTTCCGGGATACTGAAAATCAGAAACAATTCTTGCCGAATGTATTTGTGACTTCTTATAAAGTGATTTGTTCGGTCAATGATGCTTTTGAATTTGTTGAAGAAAACGGAGGAAATCCTTACCCGACAATAAGTGACGATGATAAAAGAAATAATTTAAACCGGGTTATAGGTGAACTCTATTTTTTACGCGGTTATGCTTACTATCTTAATGCAACAATTTTTTGTAATGCTTATGTTCCAGGAGGTCCCAATGATGCCAAACAGATTCCATTAATTTTAAAAACAGCAGTAAACTATACGGATGCTGTAAATCCTAAAATTGGTACTGTCGGTGAGGTTTGGGAACAGATACAATCCGATTTTGAAAAAGCATACGAACTTTTACCGGAACGATATATCGCCGGAAAAATGAACGTTTCCTATCAGGCAGGAAGGGCAAATAAATTTGCCGCTGCGGCTATGTTGGCGCGTACGCATTTTGCGATGGGCAACTATGCTAAAGCAAAGGAATATACTGACTTTGTTATAGATAAAAATGGAGGCGATTATAACCTGAGTGAGGATCCTATTCAAGCCTTCAACAAGGGCACTTTGTCACGGGGGAAAGAGTCCATTCTATGGATACCGTTCTACGATCAAGCAACTGCCACTTTGCCTTATCTATTTGCTGCATATAATCATCGTGGCGATAATGGTAAAGTTAATAACTGGACCGAATGTCCCTTAGACTCTGCAACCATAAAAAGAATAGGCTGGCTTGATAATCCCAAACAAGGAATTAACCAAACATTCAATGTGGCTGCATTGAGAGACAAACGTTTTACTCAATTGATGGCCATCAGAGAACCGAATACTGTCCCAGCATCTGAACAAATGGCGAATCGGTATTACAAAGATGCCCGGATAAAATTTACATGTGTATTTTCCGATAAAGCCTTCAGAGGAGGTGATATTGGAACTACGGCCGCAAGATACACAAATTACCCTTTAATAAGATTGGCTGAAATGTACCTTACCCGTTCCATTTGCCGATTCAAAGCCGGAGATAAAGCCGGAGCTGCAAGCGACCTGAATGTTGTCAGAAAACGTGCATGGGATGCAAATGTGGCAGGACAATCGTATGAAAGTTCATCCAATTATGTTACTGCTGACAACATAACAGCGGATATGATTGGCGACGAACGGTTGATTGAAATGTACGGAGAGGCTGACAGGATTGATTATTTAAGAGGGTTAAAGGAAAATGTTGGCAACGGAGAAAGAACATTTGTTGGAGTTGTACCATATACTGATAAAGGTTTTGTCTGGACTATTCCAACCACTGAAACTGATTTAAATTTAAGTTTTAAATCCAATACTCGTTAGAAAATTAAGCAGCAATAGCCCCGTAGTATAAGAGTATATTGTTTACGGTCAGGCAAGCATTGAAATAAAAGTTCAACTTGTTTGGGCTGCATGCCCGTGAATCGGTAAAGCCGGTATGCTGTTTGCCGTCGCGTTACAAAAATCAAATCGGACACCTGCTTTGGTAATACTCCAGGATTTCAAGTACAGGTGTATTTACAGTATTTTATATTTACTTGATAGCATTAATATGAAAAACCATAAGATATTTAAAGGTATGAGACACCATAATATACTGAATAAAATCGGGATTGGAGCAATAGCTTTTTTATCGCTTATCTTTGGCGGTAGTAACTTTTCAGCCATTGCCCAGTCTGAAGCAATAAATGATAGAACAGAAATCAGTGTGATCGACTTTGGCGCAGTTGGAGACAACAAAACACTTAACACTAAAGCGATTCAGGATGCAATTGACGCGTGCCATGCATCCGGAGGAGGCCGGGTGGTTATTCCTCGTGGTATCTTTGTTACTGGTACCATTCGTCTTAAGAGCCACGTCACATTGCAAATTGACGCTGGATCAATATTAACAGGTAGCATAGACCTGGAGGATTATCCGACTGATGGTTCCAGAGGCCTTGACGGTACAGGAAGCCTTATCTATGCTGAACAGGCTGAAAACATTAACATTGAAGGATTCGGGATTATTGATGGTTCTAACAGGCCAGTTGGAGTTATTCCATATCTCTTTCCACGGCAACAATATGCCACGACATTTCCTAAAAGACGTCCTATGCTGATCCGTATGCGCAACTGTACGAATATTCGGATAACTGATGTCACGCTTAAAAATCCCGCATTTTTCACTACGTTCTTTGTTGGTTGCAGTGATATAATGATTGACCGGGTAAATATCCGCAGCTACGACAGTGACAATGGGGATGGCTTAGGCTTTAATAGTTGTGAAAGGGTTCGCATCTCTAATTGCGACCTCATTTGTGGCGACGATGCCATAGCCCTAAAGACAGATCAGCCCAATAAGCC
>CAZLDP010000346.1:0-3715 GCA_964558145.1 uncultured Prolixibacteraceae bacterium
CTATATTATCTCCCCGGAGGTTTTTCGCCCTGATGGTGCCATTTTCATCTAACAAAATAATGAAGGGGATACCGCTGAACTGGAAATCGCTCATAAGTTGTTTTCCTTCATCATCGGCATGGATTTGAGTCCAATACATTTTTTCCTCATCCAGGGCTTTCAGCCATTCGGCTTCTTTTTTATCAATGGAAACGCCAAGAATTTCGACACCTTTATCTTTATAAGCCGCATAGACTTCTTTCAGGTTGGGGATTTCCTTCCTGCAAGGGCCACACCAGGAAGCCCAGAAATCGATGATCAGAAATTTACCGCGGAAGTCACCCGGGGAGACTTTCTTCCCCTCGCGGGTGGCATACAAGAAATCAGGGACAATCTGTCCGATAGCCACTTTCCTTTCCTTTTCCATCTTTTCCGTAACCTCCTGCCTATAAGTTTCGATCAATTGATAGCCCGGGAATTTTTGTTCCAGGGTAGCCAGGGTTTTATTGATCAAGGCAGAATCTTTTTCAGGATTTAACTTATAAACCGCTGCCATGACACTTTTCCGGTCGGCATAATGCTCTACAATATACCTGGTACGGGCATTGCCATCGTTTGAGAGCGCAGAGAAAAGTTCCCCTGAAAGCTCATTGTACTTCTCCGGCTGATCACTCAGCGTTTTGTAAATCCCCTTTGAAATCGCGATCATCATCTGATAATTCCGGTATTTGTCAAAATTCAACAGGTTCATCAGTTCGTTGTCAGGTCCTCCCTGGATATGGACATAGGGAGGATTTTTAATTACTATTTTGGCAGTATCTCTTCCCCTGAAATCAATGCTCAGATCTTCATCTTCAGCCCAAAACTGAACCGATTGCCACTTCTGACAATCCAGGGTGTAAACACCAGGTTCCTCCACCTTCATGGTCACTTCATAACTGTTGTCGGGATTGACCTGAAAAGAATCCACATACTGTCTCTCGAAATTTTTATACCTGAAGATCATCATTTTAAAAGTAGAATCAGGGAATTCCACTTTTCCACGGATCACAATGGTCTGGTCCGACTGGGGTTTGGAGCAACTCCAGGCCAGGACGATTAATAAAAGTACAAGAATGTTACGCATTGTTAAAAATTAAAAAAGGTTAATGTTTTCTGTTTGAATTACCTTGATATTTATGTGAATAGAGAGCAGTCCCGGCGGCACCGGGTTATTGATATCCCTTATTCTGAACCACCACACCATTGGAGATTTCCACCTCCCTGGCGGGAATAGGCAGCACTTTTTTATTATCCGGTAGATTGGGGTTTCGCAGAGCCCTGCCTGTCCGCAGATAGTCGAAACGGAGGAGGCCTTCAAAACAGAGTTCCCGGTCTCTTTCCTGCCACACTTTTCCAAGGAAGGAGGATGTCGAGGGGAAGTCCTCCAGAGTAAAACCGGTTTTTGAAGGATTCGACCGAAGGAATACTTCATTAAGAAGAGCCAACGCTTCAGTAGGAATCTGATTTGTAGCGGCAACCAGAGCTTCAGCCCTAGTGAGCATCATTTCAGACAGGCGGATCATCGTCATATTATCCCGGCCGCTTTTATTGGGATATTTGTTGGTGACCACCACAGGTTTCCCGTCATAGGTCGAGTTCCGGGTGATCTGAAGAATTCTCAGATCTTCCGGAAGAAAGGTGGAGAGAAAGGCATCGTTAAACCAGAGGTAGTTATTGGTATAATAGATGGAGTTACCTCCGAACTGCCAGTTTCCGTTGTTGGAACTGACCGGAAATCCGAAGAGGTGTTCTTTGGAAAAAGGGATCACCGCATCGTTGGGATTAAGGGGGAAGATCTTAAGCAGGTCATTTTCCAAGGAGTAGTTCTTATCCTCAAGCGCCAGCCGGGCTGATTCAGCGGCACGTTGGTAGTTTTTCATATAAAGAAAAACACGGGCCAACAATGCCTGACAGTTGGACCGGTTAGCCCGGCTGACTCTCATTTCCAGGGAAGGTACTGCGGCAGCCCCGGGAAGATCAGGGTAAGCTTCCTCCAGATCCCGGATGATCTGGTCATACACCTCGCCGATCGTATTTCTAGGCAGGATATCCTTTCCCCGGTCAAATCCGGAATAGTGTTTTAGGTAAAGAACGATTCCCGGTCCCCCGGGCTGAACGGCGAATGCTCCATCACCAAACCAGGCTAACAAACGATGCAAGGCATAAGCACGGATAAACTTGGCCTCTGCAATATGCTGTTTCTTTAGATTCTCATTATATTTTCCCAGTTCAGTAATTTTAAAGATGATCAAATTGGCCTGGTTAACCACCGCATAATATTTTCCATAGATCGACTGGGAAGTGGAATTATCGGGGAGCAACGTTCCATTAGTCAGGTCATCGTACAAGTTCCTGCCGACGGTGGCGCTGTAGTCGCAAACCGGGGAAGAACCGTCCGCAATGACATAATCTGTAGTGGAGGCCTGAAACAGCAAATGGTAGGTTCCGGCCATTACAGATTCCGTGGTCGAAAATTTTTCAAATACTTTGTCCTCGACCAGGGTATCTTCAGGGATCAGATCGAGGTATTTGTCACAACCTCCCAAGAAAAGAAGGGTGAGAATGAAAAAGAGGAGCAGTTGGATTCGTTTCATCTTCCAGCAATATTAAAAATTCAGTTCCAGGCCGATTTTGAGGCTTTTAGCCTGCGGCATGGTAATTTCATCGTAACCGCCGAGAACTATGCTCGAGCCATAGGCATTCACCTCAGTGTCCATACCGCTGTACCCGGTAAGGGTTAAAAGGTTGATTCCCTGGGCATAGATTTTAATGTGGTCGATAGACATTTTCTTCAACCACGGTTCCCTAAGGCGGTAGGCCAGGGTGATATTCCTTAACCTGAGATAGGATCCGTCTTCCAGGAACCTGTCGCTTAGCCGGCTGACGTCATAACCCCTCAATCCGGAGGATTGGCCCTTGGGGGCCGTGGTTTCATTAATCAGTGCAGGAACGTCGGTGTTGTGTCCCGGGAGAATCCAGTAATTGAGGATTTTTCTTGACAGGTTATTGGATTCCGGCATGAAATAAGTCATCAGCGAGGCCATGGTACCATTATACATTTTCTGGCCCACGGCATAGGAGCACGTGACCTGAAGTTCGAAGTCTTTGAATCTGAGCTGACTGCTGATACCCCCGTAATATTTCGGCATGTTGCTTCCACTGTTGAAGCGGTTGGCAAGGGGGAGGCTGGAACTGAGGAAGTTCTGAGGGGGGATGGGACTGACAGATCCATCGCTGTACCTCCACTGGGGGTTTCCGGTCAAGGGATCGACGCCCGTCCAGTCATAAAGAAAAAACATGTTCAGGCTTTCACCGACGATGAAGACCTTCTTTTCGCCGGTATTGGCATTGGCCATCTGGTATCCAGCCTCATTCAGTTTAATGAGTTTATCCCTAATTCTGGAAACATTCATGGAAGCTGTCCAGAGCCAGTTCTTAGTGTCAAGCAAGGTTCCATTGGCCATGAATTCAAAGCCCTCATTTTTCATATCCCCTACATTTTGTTGTTGCTGGCTCCAGCCCATATAGAGGGGGACCCTGTCGAGGGCAAGCAGGTTATTGGTGCGTTTATAGAAATAGTCGAGGGTCAAATCCATTTTACCTTTAAAAAGGGAGGCATCCAAGCCCAGGTCGAGGGAGGTCGAAGTTTCCCATTCCAGGTTAGGGTTGACGGTTTGGGAATTGAAAAGGAGTT